>JAQYWN010000008.1 GCA_029379265.1 Rhizonema sp. NSF051 | reverse complement strand
GGTATTATTACTTCTTTTTTAGTAACTTGGAAGACCAGTTGATCTTGATAATTTTCATAATTTTCAGTCATGATGGTCGCGCTCGCTACTTTTACCCATTATAGGTTCTAATTTGCCTCTACGACCAAAAAACTAAATCACCTCCCGGCATTTTTCCAATAAAAGAGCTAATTGTTATACGCTCTCCAATGGCAGGTACAACTTCATGAAAATTACGGCTATTGAAGATGACTAAATCTCCTGTGAGTGGAATATTATGTTTTACTTCTGAAGTCGCTACTAAGGAATGATCGTAACCATACGAAGCAGGAGTTTTATATTTTTCGTCTTCTGGCTGCCACTGTCGGTTATAGACTTTGCAAACACCTCCTTGACTAGGCGCTTTTACATAAAAATTCCATACTAGCTGTGAGGTAATATTTCCTATTTCCCAATTTGGAGCATCTAATGGAGCAAAGTCTAAGTGCAGCAAGGCTATATTAATGTGACGTATCAATCCGGCGAAGTAATATCCATAGACTTCATTTTCATAAGCAATTTGTACTTTACTTGATGCATTTTTGCGCAGAATGGCCGTCAAACGTTTTAGGGGGTCAAAAGATAATGAAGTTACTTGGTCATAAGTTTCTTTAGCTTTTTTTACTGCCTCAAAATATTCAATTTTATCCCTATTTATATGTTCAAATTGGGTGACTCCAATTTTTCCAATTGGTGGTTCTACATTTTCATAAAAATCAAAACCAACTTTATTAATTGCTAAAGCTAATTTGTTACATTCTTCAGATGAAGCAAATTTAGAAATGCGAATTGACGGAATCTCATTTCTCAGCAATAACTGAAAATTTTCAGGGTTCATTTCACAGTCATTTGAGTTTTGCCACTTGGTTGTTAGAAGAGGAAGTTTCTCAATCATAATTTTTGGTAAGTTAAATTTTTGTAAAAACCGGAAATGATAGCCGCTAAACTCTCATCATTTCAACACCTTAGGATTTTTATCATAGCGATAAGTGAAGCCGTCCCTAGTAGTGATAGATACCCCTTTGCTAAACCCGGTGATCGCTTTTACATCTAACCAAAACCGAATAAAGTCTGAAAAAGTATTTGTTGCGGGTTTAGCTTGAATAACTTGGGTTGACATATTCTGGTAAACTAAAATATATTATCAAAGTTAGTATTTTTTATTGCTAAATAGTCAGTTATAAATACTGAATAAAGAATACCGTTCACCACTACTTCTTCAAATCATATTGCCTAACTGTTGGGTGCGGCTAAAAGCAGTAAGCACAGCATTAGAAATCACAGTTCGCATACCACCTTTTTCTAACTCGTAAAGACCAGCAGCAGTCACTCCCCCAGGACTAGTTACCTTGTTTCGTAAGATTGCTGGATGTTCATCAGTTTGAAACATAAGTTCTACACTGCCAGCAATCGTATGCAATGTTAGTTCTTGGGCTTGTGCGCGAGTTAAACCCATCTGAACCCCAGCATCAATCATTGCTTCGATGTACAGAAATATAAACCCAGTCCCGGCGCTACTCAACGCAGTTGCCATATCCAGGTAATGTTCATTTTGGCTAGCAAATTCCTTGCCTAATGCTTGTAAAATGACTTGGGTATGCGATCGCTGTATTTCTGTCACACTTGATGATGCACTCCACACCGTAGTCCCATGACCAACTTGTACAGCAATATTCGGCATTGTACGGACAACACCAGAATGATTCAACCCTTGGCACAGAGATGCAATACTCACTCCACCCACAATACTAATTACTAAAGTATCAGGTGAAATTTTATCCTTAAGCATAGCCATCACAGAAGCCAAAACCTGCGGCTTCACCGCTAATATTACAATAGATGCGCCTTGAACCGCTTCTATATTGCTCGTTGTAGTACGTACTCCATATTCCTTTTCTAAATAAAGGCATCGCGCAGAAAGTGGATCGCTGACAATAATTATATCAGGTTTTTGAACAATTTTCACCGATAACAATCTACTAATTATCATTTCGCCCATCGTGCCACCGCCAAGCAAGGCAATTTTTAAATCTCCGAGCATATCTTCCCCCTGTTATTCAAGTCATTTGATATATTATTGGCATCAAGATAGATTAGGCTGAATCACAGCTTTTAATACAGAACCTTCCTCTACATCCGCCAGCGCTTGATTAATTTCTTCTAGTGTGTATGAACGGCTAATTATACTTGACCAAGCAATATTTTTGCGGGAATCACTATGACGTTTTAGTAATTCAATCATTCTGTAAAAATGGCTGAAATCAATTCCCCAAGTTCCGCGAATATCAATATGTTTTAGATTAATCTCTAAGTGTGGATTGATGAGAACCTCACCCATATTAGTGTAATGCCCAACAATAACATAGCGACCTCCATTTCTCGTCATATTCAAGCCCTCTTTAACAGCAATGGGAACGCCTGTGGCTTCAATAGTGACATCAGCACCGTGTCCGTGGGTCAATTCCAAAACCCGCTCAATATGTTGTCGTGGATCATTAGCCTTAATTACAAGCGTTTCATCTACACCGAAGGATTTGGCAACATCTAATCGACTCTCATATTTATCAATGACAATCACTTTGCCCGCACCTGATAGCAAAGCAAGAATTGCTACATTCAAACCCACAGGTCCGCAGCCCTGGACCACAACAACATCACCAATTTGAATCTGCGCTCGATCTATAGCATGTAGTGCAGTTGGTAAAGCACATCCCCCAGCAATAAATTGCTTTGGTGAGACTTCTTCAGGTAAAGTTAGAACTTTAACCCCTGGTTTGAGGTAAATCAGTTCCGACCAACCACCCAGTAACCCATCTAGGGCTGAGTAGGTGACACCATAAACTTTGCGTTGTGGACAGCGAGTGGATGCTTTGGCTACTAGACAATACCAGCAGTTGTAACAGGTTTCGTGGACATCCAAAAAGGTGACGAAGTCTCCTGGGTAAATTAATTTCCCATTGACATCATTAACCAGTCCACCTGTTTCCACCACACGACCTACTGAGAAGTGACCGGGAATAATTGGATACGGTACTCCCTGTAGGTGCCCATGTAGTAAATGTACATCAGTTCCACAAACTTCACTATATAAGGTTTCAATAATGATTCCACCCTTTTCCAGAATAGGGTCTGGTAATTGTTGTACTTGAACTGGGTAATTAGGTGCAGTCATCACAGCTGCTTTGGGCATGAATCATTACCTCACTGTATTTTCCAATTTGCCATTGATGTAGAGACTTTGCAGGCAACGTCTCTACACAGTTTCGGTTTAAGACCAGAAAATAATTTCACCGTTAGGAAGTAATCCAATCATGGAAGTGAAAGCCACACGTTGTCCATTCATCGGCTCAACATAGTGAAAGTTGGTTGTATTGAAAAGCAAGACATCTCCGACATAAGGTTGAAAAGCGATCGGATCTTTATTTGCAATTACTGTATCACTATATCCATAGGAATCGAGTTTATATTGCTCATCTTCTGGTTGCCATTGGCGATCATAAATGTATGTTTTACCATGATTGTTGTCAGACAATTTCAAGTAAAAAGTCCAGGAAAGTTGAGTAACAATTGTACAAACTTCCCATCCTGATTGCTCCAATGGGGCGAAATCAATATGAGTTTGGGTACCATGCTCTATTTTTCTGATCAGTCCTGCATAATAACTACCGTAGAATGGTTCCGAAGCAATTCGCACCTTCGCGCCACACTCTTGGAATTTCATCATTATGCGCTTCAATGGATTGAAGGAGGCTGCAAAAATGGAATCTCTTAATTTACTAGCCTTTTCTACTTCTTTAAAATAATCTCCTTTACTAATGCTGTTGTATTCAAACACTGTAATGCCAACTTTTTCAATTTTGGGACTCACATCTTCATAAGCATTAAAGTTGAGCAATTGAGATTGAGCATATAACATCTCACACTCTTCAGGTGTGGCGAATTCTTTCAACCGAATTAGAGGAATTCGTTTTTCAAGCAACATTTTTAAAGATTCTTTCGTTAAGGGATACTCTTGCTTGTTTTCCCACACTGGCGATTTAATCTGGTTATAAGCAGCAGTCATAATACAGTTCCTTACATTTAAATTTCAACTGGTCACATTATGGTTCATAATCTAGCCATTTTTGCGTAAAAGCAGACAATTACCCTTTTTTGTCCAAAGTCCAATTGTTAAAGTTGGCAAAGAAAGCTTGGAGTAATTTATCGTCTACTTCCGGCCAGCGAATGGCGGTATCTGCAAGTCCATTGAGGGTATTTTGGTAATCCAATTTTAAGCTAGATGTTGCATTTGACTGTGAAGATGTATTGTATTCAGCCAGCGATATAGCTGAATACAAAGCGTTATCAGTAGAAATTTGGGTTTTGCGAAGTAGTTCAGCTTGCCAATCCTCATAGGAAAGCTGTTGCAGTGGGTAACCCAAAGAGCGGATGCAGTTAATAAATTGACTCCAATGAGCAGAATCAGAATTCATGAGATGAAAGGCTTTGCCCAAAGATTCTGGCTGCCGCGACAGGTGGATTAAAACTTTGGCAAGATAGTCTACAGGTGTAATTTCTACCATACTGTTCATTTCTGGCACACTTTTTAGTTGAATGCAGCTTTTGATGAATCTATAAAACAGGTCATTTGAATTCCAAACGCCGGTTTGACTGTGCCATGTTATTCTACCAAGCCTGTAGATACTGCAAGGCAAACCGCGATCGCGTGCCATCATGACAATCTTTTCTGCCACCCATTTACTTTGGGGATAGCCTCCAACAAGTCCTTGACTGTGTTCCAGAGGATCGTTTTCTAGAACAACATCTAATTTGAAATACTCATCTGAGACGAAAACGCTAGCAGTAGAAATGAAATGTACAGGCTTAATTTTGATTTGACTAGCTAATCTCAAGACTTCCTCAGTACCACGGACATTTGCTGCTTTGAACAAAGCGTATGGATAAACATTATTCACCAAAGCGCCATTATGGTAAATTGAGTCAATTTTTCCAGCAATGAAGCGAAACTGCTCATCAGTAAGACCGAGAAGCGGTTGAGATAAATCTCCTAATACTGGAATAATCCGCGAGTTAAAAGATTCCTCCCAAAGTAAATAAGCTTTCAGGGTTTCTTCCAGTCGTTGTTTCCCTGCTGTAAAATCAGCAGCACGTACCAAACAATAGATATCGGCTGGAATTTGTTGTAATAATTCAGCCAGCAAAAAAGCACCTACAAAGCCTGTTGCACCTGTGAGAAAAATCGCCGCAGGTTCACTTACAGGTTGATAAACTAGGTTAAGAGGGTTAATTGTTTGATCTAAGACGACTTCAGCCTGTAAGTTTACGCTGGTAATTTCTTTCGCACTGACACTCTTGTCTGCCCCAGAAGTAAACTCAATCGTATAAGCAAGTTCAGCGATAGTTGGGGCGGTAAATAAGTGGCGCAACGGTAACTTTATCTGGAAAGTCTCATTTATCTCGGACATTACCCGAATTGTTGTCAGTGAATGACCTCCTAACTCAAAGAAATTATCTAGAACACCCACTTTCTCTATGTGCAGTGCATTAGCCCAAATATCTGCCAATATCTTCTCTACAGGGGTACGTGGTGCCACAAAAGTGACTGCCAACTGGGTATTTTGGGAATCAGGAACAGGTAAGGCTTTGCGGTCTACCTTGCCATTGGGAGTTAAAGGTAAAAACTCTAACTTGACAAAAGCAGAAGGCAACATGTACTGTGGTAATTTTTCTGTCAAGAGAATGCGTAACTCATTAGTCGTTGGTGTTTGCTCCAACTGCGGCACAAAATAAGCTACTAAGCGTTTTTCTCCTGGGATATCTTCTCTGGCTACTACCACATTTTCCCTAATTCCTGGATGCTGACTCAGTATTGCCTCAATTTCTCCTAACTCAATTCGGAAACCTCGGATTTTTAGTTGATTGTCGATGCGTCCCAGGTATTCAATGTTGCCGTTTGGTAGATAACGTCCTATGTCTCCTGTTTTGTAAAGCTGGGAATCTGGTTTATCGTTAAAGAGATTAGAGATAAATTTCTGTTGTGTCAACTCTCTTTGATGGAGATAACCTCGTGCCACTCCCGCACCACCAATGTGCAATTCTCCTGATACACCAATTGGTACTGGTTGTAATTGCGAATCTAAAATGTAGATTTGTGTATTGGCAATTGGACGACCAATGGTAACTTTGTTGTCCTCTGGAGTGCATTTGGCTACTGTGGCACAGACGCTGGCTTCTGTTGGACCATAAGCATTGAAGAAGTTTCTACCAGCAGACCAAAGTTTTATCAGTTCAGGAGAACAGGCTTCACCAGCGACGATGATTGTTTGCAGTTTGGGAAGTTCTTCAGTAGGTAGGACTGCTAGAGCTGATGGTGGTAAGGTGACATGGGTAATGCCATAGTCGCGCAATCGCTCCATTAACGGCATACCGGGCATTATTGAGTCTTTTGTTCCCAAGTATAGTGTTGCTCCTGTTCTCAGAGCCATAATAACTTCCCAGATACAAGCATCAAAACTCAAGGAAGCAAACTGAAGAACGCGGCTATCAGAGTTTACGCCAAAAATTTGAATCTGAGCTTGAGCTAGGTTAACTAATCCCTGATGCTCAACCATCACCCCTTTGGGTTTACCTGTGGAACCGCTCGTGTAAATCACATTCGCTAGATCAGAAGCCGTGACTTTACTAGTAACATTATCCTGGTTGTTTTGACCAATTTCTAACCATATTTCATCTAGAAAGACTAGTTTTGGTAGATTTGGGGGTAGTTGAGAAAGTAAGTGTTGGTGGGTGAGCAGTACCGGAACTTGAGTGTCTTCTAGCATAAAGCCCAGACGCTCACTAGGATACTCTGGGTCAAGGGGCACGTAAGCACCACCCGCTTTGAGAATTGCCAACAATCCTATGACCATTAAAAGCGATCGCTCCACACACAACCCCACCAGTACATTTGCAGACACTCCCAAGGACTGCAAATAATCAGCTAACTGGTTAGTAAAATAATTTAACTGGTGGTAAGTCAGTTGTTCATTGTCAAAGACAATTGCCACAGCATCGGGTGTGCGTTGAACTTGCTCTTCAAACAACTGATGAATACATTTATTGTAGGCGTAGTCTACTTGAGTATCATTCCACTCAACTAATAACTGCTGTTGCTCAGACACTGTGAGCATTGGTAATTGCGAAATCCGCTCTTGGGGATTCGCCACAATACCTTCTAGCAGACACGCAAAATGACCCATCATTCGTTCGATAGTGCTGCTATCAAACAAGTCAGTGTTGTACTGCCACCACCCCACCAGTCCAGTGCCAGTGTTCTCCATTACTAAAGTCAGATCGAACTTTGTCGTGGAAGTCTCTATTGGCAATTCACTGACACTTAACCCGGTCAACTCCAATTGAGACGCAGGAGTATTCTGGAGAACGAACATTACTTGGAAGAGTGGTGTATGGCTCATGTCTCGTTCTGGCTGCAATGCTTCTACCAACATTTCAAAGGGCAAATCTTGATGAGCATAGCCGGACAGTGCCATTTCTCTCATGCGCGGGAGTAATTCGTTAAAGCTGGGGTTTTCTGCCAAGTTCGTCCGCATGACTAAAGTATTGACAAAAAAGCCAATTAACCCTTCTATATCAGTGCGATCGCGGTTAGCAATTGGTGTCCCTACCAGAATATCTGTTTGACCTGTGTAGCGATAAAGCAGAGTATTATATGCCGCCAACAAAGTCATAAACAAAGTCACCCCAAGCTCGTGACTCAGTTTTACCAACTTTTGAGTTAGCTCAACAGAAAGTGTAAACTCCAGATGTGCGCCATTGAAAGTCTGTACAGCAGGTCTGGGTCTGTCTGTGGGTAATGGCAAGAATATGGGTGCGTTTGCCAATTGTTGAAGCCAGTAACTCAATTGGCTGTTGAGTACTTCTCCTTGCAACCATTGTCTTTGCCATAAGGCAAAATCTGCGTACTGAATTGGCAGTGGCAACAAGGGTGAGGATTGACCCTGAGAATAAGCATTGTAAAGCGTTGTTAATTCCTCGACAAACACACTCATTGACCAACCATCACTGACAATGTGGTGCATACACACAGATAACCACTGTTCTGTAGGGGATAGCATCATTGATGTCGCTCTGATTAATGCTTCTGACTCTAAGTCAAAAGGCTCAATTGCTTGTTGTTGTAGTAATTTCTGTGCAGCCGTTTTTTGTGCTGTTAAGGGTAAATGCTGCAAGTCAACAACAGTAACTGTCCAATTTGTCGGGGGTTTAATTATTTGTAAAGGCTTTCCATCAACGACAACAAAGTTGGTGCGTAATGCTTCGTGGCGATGAATAATTTCCCTAAAGCTTTGTTCTAAAGCAACAACATTAATAGTTCCGACTAAACGTAAACCAACAGGGATATTGTATGAGGCACTGTTTGGGTTTAACTTGTCTAAAAACCACAACCGCTGTTGAGCATAAGACAGTGGTATTTCTGCATTCTCTACCCGCTTTAAGATGGGTGGTGCAACAATTTCTAAATCTTGTTGCTGCAACTGTTGAATGTTTTGGGATAATTGAGCAATTGTTGGTGCAGCAAATAAGGTACGCAATGGTAGTTCTACTTTCAAGTTGGTACGGACGCGGGAAACTAGTTGCGTTGCTAGTAGCGAATGTCCTCCAAGTTCAAAGAAGTTATCATGTATGCCCACAAGATCTACTTTCAGCACTTGCGCCCAAATTAGTGACAAAATTTCTTCAATTGGGTTACGTGGAGCAACATACTGATCTAATAATTGACTGTGTAAATCAGGTGCAGGCAAAGCGCGACGGTCTAATTTTCCGTTGGAGGTAATCGGTAGAGCTTCCAAGATAACTATTGCACTTGGCAGCATATACTCTGGTAACTTCTCCTTTAGGAAGCTACGCACGACGTTTACAGAGACTCTCTGCTCTGGCTGTGGCACAATGTAAGCGACTAAGCGTTTATCACCTGGGGTATCTTCTCGAACAACCGCACAAGATGCTTGTACATCACTTAGTTGTCCCAGTACTGCTTCAACTTCGCCCAACTCAATGCGAAAACCGCGAATTTTAACTTGATTATCGATGCGTCCTAAAGATTCGATCTGCGTGTCAGGTAAATAACGTGCTAAGTCCCCAGTTTTGTACAGGCGGGAATCAGGATCAGCGCTAAAGGGGTTGGGGATGAATTTCTGTTGTGTTAACTGGGGTCGGTTGAAATAGCCTTGTGCCAAAAGCACACCAGCAATATACACTTCTCCTGTTACACCCACGGGTACAGGCTGTAAATATTTACCTAGTATGTAAATTTGCGTGTTGGCAATCGGTCGCCCAATGGGAGGTAGTAGCGGCCAAGTTTCTACTGTATGAGGCAAAGTAAAACTGGTGGCTAAGTGGCTCTCTGATGGTCCATACTGATTGTGCAATGTACAGTCACTTAGCTTGCCTAACCACTCATAAATAGCAGGGGTAATTCGCAACTGATCCCCAGAAGTAATGATTTCTCGCAAATGAGTATTGATTAATTTATTACCAACAGCGACTTCAGCTAGTTGCTGTAAGCCCACAACGGGGAGAAACATTCTCTGGATGGCTTTTTCTTGCAGAAAATCTAATAAAGCTTTTGTATCGTGGCGCAATTCCTCAGTTATTAAGAATAATGTGCCGCCAGAACACCAGGTAGTAAAGATTTCTTGAAAGGAGACATCAAAGCTAATCGAAGCAAATTGTAGGGTTTTTGCTCCACGAGCAATTTTCAGATTGTCCCGATGCCATAAGATATGATTACAAAGGGCAAGCTGACTCATTGCTATACCCTTTGGTTTACCTGTAGAACCAGAGGTATAAATTATATAAGTTAAGTTATTTGATTGTACGCCAGAAATTATGTTGTTTTGACTGCATTTAGAAATCTCTTCAGCGTCAGTATCTAAGCAAACAAGTCTTGCTTGATTTTGGGGCAGTCGAGCAATAAGTCGCTGTTGCGTCAGTAAAATTTTAACTTGAGTATCGTCTAAAATAAAGCTCAAACGCTCAGGTGGATACTCTGGGTCAAGTGGTAGGTATGCTCCGCCTGCTTTGAGAATTGCTAGCAGTCCGATGATCATCTCTAAAGAACGCTCGACACACAAACCGACTAGAATATCTGCACCTACACCCAAAGAGCGCAAGTGATGAGCTAATTGGTTAGCACGACAATTTAATTGGTTGTAGGTAAGTTGTTGATTTACTCTGCGAGAAGCCTCGCTCCGCTCGTCTACATACACAACTGCCACTGCATTGGGTGTCAGTTCTACCTGCTCCTCAAACAAATGATAAATACACTTATAAAGGGGATAATCAACTTGAGTATCGTTCCACTCAAGAAGTAATTTTTGTTGCTCAACTTCACTCAGCAGGGGCAATTGTGAGATTTGCTGTTGAGGGTTAGTAACAATACCTTCAAGCAAGGTGACAAAATGGCTTGTCATGCGCTCGATAGTACTAGCATCAAACAAGTCAGTGCTGTACTCCCACAATCCTATCAGCCCAGTAAGACTGTTCTGCATGATTAAGGTTAAATCAAACCTGGAAGTTGTCAGTTTTACTGGCAATGAACTAACATTGAGCTTACTCATTTCTAATCCAGAAGTGGGCGCATTCTGGAGGACAAACATTACCTGGAACAATGGTGTGTGGCTGAGATCCCGTTCTGGCTGCAATGCTTCCACCAGCATTTCAAAGGGCAAATACTGATGAGAGTATGCCTCCATTGCCATATCCCGAACACGGATAAGTAATTCGCTAAAGGTGGGATTTTCTGTCAAGTTAGTCCGCATGACTAAGGTATTGACAAAAAAGCCAATTAACCCCTCTATCTCAGTGCGATCGCGGTTAGCAATTGGCGAACCCACCAGGATATCTTCTTGTCCTGTGTAGCGATAAAGCAGGGTATTATATGCCGCCAACAAAGTCATAAACAAAGTCACCCCAAGCTCGTGACTCAGTTTGGTTAGTTGTTGAGTTAACTCAACAGACAGGGCAAACTCTTGATATGCACCATTGAAAGTCTGCATAGCGGGTCTGGGTCTGTCTGTGGGTAATGGCAAGAATGTGAGTGCATTAGCCAATTGTTCTTTCCAGTATCTCAATTGACTATTAAGTACTTCTCCTTGCAACCATTGTCTTTGCCAAATTGCAAAATCTGCATACTGAATCGGCAGTGGCAACAGAGGTGAGGGTTGACCCTGAGAATAAGCATTGTACAGTGCTTGTAACTCCTCGACAAACACACCCATTGACCAACCATCACTGACAACGTGGTGGATAGACACTGATAACCACTGTTCTGTAGGAGACAACACCACTAATGTCGCTCTGATTAATGCATCATGAGCTAAGTCAAAAGGCTCAATTGCTTGTTGTTGGACTAATTTCTGTGCAGCTATTTCTTGTTCTCTCCAGGGTAAATGCGGCAATTCAATAACTGTCAGTGACCAATTTGGTTCTGTTTGAATGATTTGAGTTGGTTTTCCATCAACGGAAACAAAATTAGTGCGTAATGCTTCGTGGCGATGAATAATTTCCCTGAAGCTTTGTTCCAAAGCGACAACATTCACATTTCCGACAAAGCGCAACCCCATTGGGATGTTGTAGAAGGGACTGTCCGGCTCGAACTGGTCCAAAAACCACAAACGCTGTTGAGCATAAGATAGTGGTAGTTCTGTATTCTCTGCCCGCCTTAAAATTGGTGGTGCAGCAAGTTCTATATCTTGTTGCTGTAATTGCTGAATTAATGGTGCTAACTCTGCAATTATTGGTGCAGCAAATAACGAACGCAATGGCAGTTCTACTTTCAAGCTGCTACGCACACGAGAGACAAGTTGCGTTGCTAATAAGGAGTGTCCTCCCAAGGTAAAAAAGTTATCATGTCTGCCTACGAGATCTATTTTTAGGACTTCTTGCCAAATTAGTGCAAGGATTTCTTCTAGGGGTGTACGTGGAGCTACATATTTATCTGATAATTTATGACTTGGCTCTGGGGAAGGTAGGGCACGACGGTCTATTTTGCCGTTGGAGGTTAAGGGTAAAGATTCTAAAATGACGAAGGCACTTGGTATCAAGTATTCTGGTAGCTTTTGTTTGAGGAAGCTACGCAGTTCTTTAACTGTAGGTGTACTTCGACTTACCTCGGCTCCGTTCGGCACGATTCGCTCAGTACGAGCCTGCTCTGGTTGCAGTACGATGTAGGAGACTAGGCGCTTGTCACTCTTGTTATCTTCGCGGACGATGATCACAGATGTTTGCACATCTTTATGTTGACTTAGTGCTGCTTCAATTTCTCCCAATTCGATGCGGAATCCACGGATTTTTACTTGGTTGTCGATACGTCCCAGGTATTCAATATTGCCATCTGGTAGATAACGAGCCAAATCTCCGGTTTTATACAGGCGGTGGCTGGGGACTGGAGATTGGGCTATTTTTCTCCTCCGCTCCCTTAACCCTCTGCTCCTCTGCTCCCCTGCATCCTTGCTTCCACTGAAGGGGTTGGGGATGAATTTCTCTTGTGTTAACTCTCTTGCGTTGAGGTATCCTCTTGCTAAGGAAGCACCACCGATGTGTAACTCTCCTGGTACACCCACAGGTACTGGTTGTAAGTTTTGGTCGAGTATGTAAATTTGCGTATTGGAAATTGGGCGGCCAATAGGCACAGTCTTCAAATTGCTCTCTGGTTTACATTCCCAGAAGGTGACGTCAATTGCCGCTTCTGTCGGTCCGTAGAGATTATGCAATTGACACCCTAAACAAGCGAAAAAGCGTTCCTGAAGTTCTAAAGGCAGTGTTTCGCCACTACAAATAACTTGTTTCAAGCTACTGCAATTTTTTAAACCTTGTTCTTCTATAAAAATCTGAAGCATCGAAGGAACAAAATGCAGTGTAGTAACTTGCTGTTCTAGTATTAGGTTGACCAAGTAACCACTATCTCTATGTCCACCTGGTTTAGCTACAACTAAACGCGCTCCAGTCAATAATGGCCAGAAAAACTCCCAAACGGAAACATCGAAGCTGAAAGGAGTTTTCTGTAAAACGCAGTCTATTTTTGTTAATTCATAGGCTTGCTGCATCCACAGGAGGCGATTGCAAATCCCTAGATGCGTATTTAGCGCTCCTTTAGGCTTTCCGGTGGAACCCGAAGTGTAAATCACATAAGCCAAGTTAGTAGCTTGCACACTACTGATTGGATTTTGCTGATTCGATTGGGGAATGATTTCCCAGTCGGTATCTAAGCACACAACACGCGCATGATGTTGGGGTAATTTCTCAACTAGATGGTGTTGACTCAGTAATACTGAAACTTGAGCGTCTGCGAGCATAAAGCTTAAACGGTCTTGGGGATACTCAGGGTCAAGTGGTACGTAAGCCCCACCCGCCTTGAGAATGCCCAACAGTCCTACCACCATATCCAAAGAACGCTCGGCACATATCCCCACCAGTACGTCGGCTCCCACACCTACTGAACGTAAGTAGTGCGCCAACTGGTTAGCACGACAATTTAACTCGTGATACGTCAATTGTTGATTTACTCTGCGAGAAGCCTCGCTGCGCTCGTCTACAAACACCACCGCCACAGCATCGGGTGTACGCTCAACCTGTTCTTCAAACAACTGATGAATACATTTATCGCAGGCGTAATCTACGCTTGTATCATTCCACTCAACTAATAACTGCTGTTGCTCAGATGCTGTGAGCATTGGTAATTGAGAAATCCGCTCTTTGGGATTGGCGACAATACTTTCCAGCAGTGTCACAAAATGACCAGTCATGCGCTCAATGGTGCTGCTATCAAATAAGTCAGTGTTGTACTCCCACCACCCCACGAGTCCATTGTTAGTGTTTTGCATTCCTAAGGTAAGGTCAAACTTGGCGATCGCACTTTCTATAGGCAAAGAACTGACACTTAACCCAGTCAACTCTACTTCAGATGTGGGGGCATTATTAAGAACGAACATCACTTGGAACAGTGGTGTATGGCTCAAGTCCCGTTCTGGTTGCAATGCTTCTACCAACATTTCAAACGGCAAATCTTGATGAGCATAAGCGGATAATGCCATTTCCCGGATACGTGGGAGTAATTCGTTAAAACTGCGATCGCCTGATATCTCAGTCCGCATCACTAAAGTGTTGACAAAAAAGCCAATTAACCCTTCTATCTCGGCGCGATCGCGGTTAGCAATTGGCGAACCCACCAGGATATCTTCAAGTCCTGTGTAGCGATAAAGTAATGTATTATAAGCCGCCAACAAAGTCATAAACAAAGTGACACCTTGCTCGTGACTCAGTTGCACCAACCGTTGAGTTAACTCAACAGACAGAGTAAATTCTTGATATGCACCATTGAAAGTCTGCACAGCAGGTCTGAGTCTGTCTGTGGGTAGTGGCAAGAACGTGGGTGCATTTGCCAATTGTTCTTTCCAGTAACTCAATTGGCTGTTGAGTACTTCCCCGACTAACCATTGTCTATGCCATAAGGCGAAATCTGCGTACTGAATTGGTAGTGGCAACAAGGGTGACGGTTGACCTTGAGAATAAGCATTGTACAGTGCTTGTAACTCCTCAATAAACACACCTATTGACCAGCCATCAGATACAACGTGGTGCATACACAATAGTAACCACTGTTCTTTTGAAGACAGCACCAGTAATGTTGCTCTGATTAATGCTTCTGACTCTAAGTCGAAAGGAAGAAGTGCTTGTTGTTGGACTAATTGCTGTGCAGCGATTTCTTGTTCTGTTAAGGCTAAATGCTGCAAGTCAACTACTGTTACTGACCAATTTGGTTGTGTTTGAATGATTTGAGCAGCTTGTCCATCAACAGTAACAAAGTTAGTACGTAATGCTTCGTGGCGATGAATAATTTCAATTAAGCTTTGTTGTAGCGCGGCAACATTAAGAGTTCCGACTAAGCGCAACCCGAAGGGAATGTTGTATGAAGCACTGTTCGGCTCGAACTGGTCTAAAAACCACAAACGCTGTTGAGCATAAGACAGTGGTAAGTTTGCATTCTCTGCTCGCCTTAAAATGGGTGGTGCAGCAATTTCTAAGTCCTGTTGCTGTAACTGCTGAATGAATGGTGCTAATTTCGTAATTGTTGATGCAGCAAATAACTCACGTAATGGTAGTTCTATTTTGAAGCTGGTGCGGATGCGTGAAACCAGTTGCGTTGCTAGTAGTGAGTGTCCCCCAAGTTCAAAAAAGTTATCATGTATACCCACTTGCTCTACATTCAAAACTTGCGCCCACAGGAGTGCAAGTATTTCCTCAATGGGTGTACGCGGGGCGACATATTTTTCTAGGAGTGCGGTGTCTAAATCTGGTTTTGGCAGGGCGCGGCGGTCTACTTTGCCGTTGGGAGTCAAAGGGAAAGATTCCAAGATTACTATTGCCGAAGGTATCATGTAATCTGGCAGCTTTGCTTTGAGGAATTGACGTATTTCGCCCATCGTCGGTTGACAGTCCTGATGCGTTACGATGTAGGCGACTAAACGTTTATCTCCAGAGGTATCTTCGCGGACAATGACACAAGATACTTGCACATCGCTGTGTTGGCTCAGGACTGCTTCAATTTCGCCTAATTCAATCCTTAAACCGCGTATTTTTACTTGATTATCGATACGCCCTAAGTATTCAATATTGCCATTACTTAAATAAAGTGCTTTATCCCCGGTTTTGTAGAGGCGCGAATGGGAGTCATAACTAAAAGGATCGGGGATGAATTTTTCTTGTGTTAACTCGGTGCGGTTAAGGTATTCCCTAGCTAGACCATCTCCCCCAATGTATAATTCTCCGGGTACACCAATACCCACTGGTTGTTGTTGGGAATCTAACAAATAGATTTGTGTGTTAGAAATTGGTTCCCCGATGGGAATGGTTGTCGCGCCTTCTGGCACATCCTGCACCAAGTACCAGGAACTAAATGTCGCATTCTCTGTTGGCCCGTAAACATGGAGTAGTCGGTGCGGCGCACCATTGTTGAGTACTTCTTTAACCCATTTAGGATCGACAGCCTCGCCGCCAAATAGAAGATGCCGTAGTGAATT
Source organism: Rhizonema sp. NSF051 (assembly GCA_029379265.1). GTDB lineage: Bacteria > Cyanobacteriota > Cyanobacteriia > Cyanobacteriales > Nostocaceae > Rhizonema. Next base: position 13,966 of record JAQYWN010000008.1, on the reverse strand, counting down.
GAAAGCAGAGGGGACTTCTTGAGCAATTTGATTGAACAACGCAGTCGTTAAGAATAACACACTGATACTTTGCGATCGCATAAAGGCTGCGAAATATGAAGGCGAAAGTGCCAAATCTTTGCTCACCCCTACCAACCGCGCTCCGTTCAGTAACGCTCCCCAAATCTCGAAAGTGGCAGCGTCGAAGGCATAATTTGAGGCTTGTGCAATTACATCTTGAGCAGAAATGCTGATATAGTTGGTTTCTTTGACGAGTCGAACTACACTTCGATGGACAATGCTCACACCTTTGGGTTGACCTGTAGAACCGGAGGTGTACATTACATAAGCTAAGTCCTGAGCTTTGACGTTGGTAGTTGGGTTCTGTTGTCTTTGTTGATTGATGATATCCCAGTTTGAGTCTAAGCAAATTACACTAGCTTTGTGTTCGCCTAATTTATTAACTAGTTTTTCTTGAGTCAAAATGACTGATAACTGAGTATCTTCAAGCATGAAGGTCAATCGCTCTTGAGGATATTCTGGGTTAAGTGGCACATAAGCACCACCTGCCTTGAGAATCCCCAATAGTCCCACGACCATTTCTAAAGAACGCTCTACACATATCCCTACCAACGCATCAGCTTTCACACCCAAAGACTGCAAATAATGCGCCAACTGGTTAGCACGGCTGTTCAATTCGCGGTATGTGAGATGTTGATTCTCGTACACCACTGCTACAGCATCGGGTGTACGCTCTACCTGCTCCTCAAACAACTGATGAATAGATTTATCCTGGGGATAGTTAGATTGGGTATCGTTCCATTCAACTAATAGCTGTTGCTGCTCAGATTCTGTTAATATTGGCAACTGGGAAATTCGTTGCTGAGGATTAGTAGCGATCGCCTCAAGCATTGTTCTAAAATGACCCAGCATCCGGCTAATCGTTCCATCTTCAAACCGACTAGTATTGTACATCACCTTCAGCGACAACTGCTCACCAGGGGAAACTAAAACCGCCAGAGGATAATTTGTTTGTTCAATCCACCTAAAATTCGAGAGGGAAAAATCGCTATTGCCTTGTAGAACAGCAGTATCAACAGGATAATTCTCAAAAACAACAATACTCTCAAACAAAGATGTACCCCTGGGAATATCACTCAGCCCCTGAATCTCTACCAATGAGCTATAGGAAAATTGCTCAGATTCAATCTGTTGCGCCTGTAAATCCTTCAGCAAACCCAGTAATTCAGTCTTCTCGGAGATTTGCACCCGCACTGGTAGAGTATTGATAAATAATCCCACTATCGACTCTACACCAACAAGTTCAGGCGGACGACCAGAGACAGTTGCACCAAAAACCACATCTGTTTCTTGGCTGTAGCGAGACAGCAACAATCCCCAAGTCGCCTGCACCAAATTACTCATTGTCAGTTGATGCTGTCTGACAAAAGACATCACGGCTGCCGTCGCTGGCACAGTTAAGTCAATTTGTTGTTCCCTGTAGCTCGAATGCTGCTCCACGGACAATCGTTTATCCACAGTCAAACCTGTTGGTGTAGTAAAACCTTGTAATTTTTGTCGCCAAAATTTCTGAGCTAAATCTCGATCTTGTTGCTGTAACCAAGCAATATAGTTGCGGTAGCTGACAGTTCCGATGTTAGGTAAACTTTTACCCTGAGAAATAGCTTGATAAAACTCAAACAGGTCTTGGAAAACCAAAGGTGACGACCAGCCATCAAGTAATAAATGATGATGACACCAAATAAACTGATAAGTATTCCCATCCAACTGGATTAGATGTAGGCGCATCAATGGCGCTTGCGACACTTGGAAACCCTGTTGTCGCTCAGAATCCAGAAAAGTTTCTAATTGCTGTTGCTGTTCTTGTGCAGATAACTCCCGCCAGTCATAAGTTTCGACCGTCATATTTACCTGTCGATACACCACTTGAACTGGCTGACTTAAAGACTCCCAAAGGAAAGCTGTGCGGAAGACCGGATGCCGAGCTACCACTTGCTGCCAAGCTTGCTCAAAAATTTTTACATCTAGATTTCCCGTCAAAATGCAAGTTATTTGCTCAAAATATGCGCCTGAATCAGGAGCATACAAACTTTCAAACAGCATCCCCTCTTGCATGGGAGATAAGGGATAAATATCTTCAATATTTTGCCGATTAGTTTTGCTAAGTTCTAGTTTCATCGATTTTGAAATATTTGATCTAGTTCTAGTTGGTTAAGTTGAATTAATGGGAAATCTGTGGGCGTATAACCTGCATTTTCCGGTGATAAACAATGAGCAATTAGCTCCTGCAAAGTTTCGACAAATTCAAGGGCAATATTCTCAATCGTTTCCTGTTGATGGATATTGCTACTGTATGTCCAATCTATTTGCAGTTTTTCGTTGATAATGATGGCATTAATGTCTAGCAAATAATAGCGTTGACCTTGTAAACTATGGCTGTTTCCACTAGGCTCATTAGCTATTTGCATCAAAGAGGATGTATTGACAACTTGAGCAAATTGTCCCAAATAATTAAAGCTAATTTCTGCAGTGGGAATTTTCTCTAGTTGGGCGCTAATTTCTCCATCAACATTGAGATAACGCAATAAGCCATAGCCAATGCCTTTATTAGGAATCACACGTAATTGTTCCTTGACAGATTTTAATGCAGTACCAAAATCATCGATGATTCCCAGTTCCACAACCACTGGGAAAATCGTTGTAAACCAACCAACAGTGCGTGATAAGTCTACGCCATCGATGATATCTTCCCGCCCATGACCTTCTAAGTTGAATAACACTGAATCAGAGTTAGTCCATGTACTCAACACCAACGATAGTGCAGTTAACAAGACATCGTTAATTTGTGTTTTGTAAGCTTTCGGGACATCTTGCAGGAGGTAAAGGGTTTCGGCTTCGTCTAATGATACTGTTACTGTCCTAGCCGATGCAGTAGTGTTTACTCCTTGTGCATAGTCTACTGGGAGGGAATCAACTGTATCGTAAGATGCACTCAACCAATAATCTAGTTCTGATTTCAAGACTTCTGCCAACGCATATTCTGTCAGTTGTTGTGACCAATCTTTGAAAGATGTGGTTTTGGCAGGTAGTTGAATGGTTTTGCCTTGACTTAGTTGCTGGTAAGCTGTCTGCAAATCTTCTAACAATATCCGCCAGGATACACCGTCTACTACGAGGTGGTGAATTGCTATGAGTAATCGTGCTTTTTTGTCAATACCCAGCCAGAAAAATGCTATTTGCACGAGATTTTCTGACAGATTTAAACTCGCCTGTAATTCATTGGCTGTGGTTTCAATGACAGTTTCTATCTCAGTTTCTGGAACTGTTGATAGGTCAAAACGGGGGATAGTAATGTTATCTGTTGGGGCGGCATGAATCTGCTGCCATATTGTATCTGTTTGAGTGAATCTTAGCCTGAGAGCATCGTGATGTTTTAGTAGTTGCTGCCATACTTGCTCTAATATTTCTAGGTTGAGGTCTGATGGTACTGTGAGGAGAAATGATTGATTGAAGTGGTGTTTTTCTGGTAATTTCTGCTCGAAAAACCAGTGTTGAATTGGTGTTAGGGGTAATGTCCCTGTGACTAATCCTTGTTCAATTGAGAGTGCTTTTGTTGTGCCTGCGACTGTGGCTAATTGGGCGATGGTTTGATTGGCAAATAGTTGTTTGATTGTCAGTTCTATTCCGGCAACTTTTGCTCTGCTGATGATTTGAATACTGAGGATGGAATCTCCTCCTAGTTCAAAAAAGTTATCGTGTATGCTTATTTGCTCTACTCTTAATACTTGCGCCCAAATTTGGGCTAATTTTTCTTCAATGGGGGTGCGCGGTGCTACCAGGCTGCTTTCTATTCCTGTGCGTGCTTCTGGTGCTGGTAGGGCGCGACGGTCTATTTTGCCGTTGGGTGTTAGGGGTAAAGATTCTAAGATAACGAAGGCACTTGGTACCATGTATTCTGGTAGTTTTTCTTTGAGGAAGCTACGCAGAATACTTACTGTGGGTGTTAGCTGTGGCTGCGGTACTATGTAGGCGACTAGGCGTTTATTTCCAGGAATGTCTTCGCGGGCTATGACACATGATGTTTGCACATCTTTATGTTGGCTTAGTGCTGCTTCGATTTCTCCCAACTCGATGCGGAAACCCCGGATTTTTACTTGGTTGTCGATACGTCCCAGGTATTCGATATTGCCATCTGGTAGATAACGTGCTAAGTCCCCTGTTTTGTAAATTCGTTCTCGTTTACCGAATAAGTCGAGAGAAATGAATTTTTCGGCTGTGAGTTCGGGACGATTGAGATAACCACGAGCTAAACCAGCACCTGCAATACAAAGTTCTCCAGGAATACCAGGCGGTAGGGGTTGGTTGTGCTGGTCTAAAATGTATATACGTACATTGGCAATTGGCTTTCCGATTAATACATCCCCCGCCACATCCCTTTTTCCAGTTGCTTCGTAGACACAACACCCGACAACGGCTTCTGTCGGTCCATATTCGTTGATGAGGCGGGTATTGGGGGCATGAGTCAACCACGGCATTATTTGGTTAGCGTGTAATGCTTCACCACCTAAAACCAGAGCATTGACCCGATTCGGCATGATATCAGGCTCAATTTGCTGATTGAGTATTCCTAAATGTGAAGGTGTGATTTTGATTAAAGAGAGATGATTGCTTTGTTGAACAATGTCTGCTAAAAGCTCCAATTCTTGTTGTTCTTTGACCAAGATGGTGGTACGTCCACAAATTAGCGGCAGGTACAACGAGGTAATCGTTGCGTCAAAACTTAGAGAAGACTGTACAGGTGAACCTTGTCCTTGTGCGACTGCGTAGTAGTCTTTCGCCCAGTGTAAATAGTTACTTAAACCTCTGTGCAGTATTTGTACTCCTTTGGGCTGCCCTGTTGAACCTGATGTGTAAATTACATAGGCTAAATCATCTGGTTGATTTAGCCGACTTGGGTTGTGTGTCGATTGCTTGCCAAAGTTATCTCGATCTAAACACACCACAGAACGCGACACGCTCTGTTGTTGTGCGAGTTCTACAAGGTCTTTTAGTTGACTATGGGTGAGCAAAACTTTTGCCCCACAGTCTTGGAGCATGAAACGAATCCGCTCTTTTGGGTAGCTCGGATCAATTGTTACATATGCCCCACCTGCTTTGAGTATCCCCAACAGTCCCACGACCATCTCTAAAGAACGCTCGACACAAATCCCCACCAACACCTCGGCTCCCACTCCACTCTTCCGCAAATAATGCGCCAACTGGTTAGCACGACAATTCAACTCGTGGTACGTCAATTGTTGATTCTCAAACACCACTGCCACTGCATCGGGTGTATGCTCCACCTGCTTTTCAAACAACTGATGGATACATTTATCTACTGGATAATCTACGCTTGTATCATTCCACTCAACTAATAACTGTTGCTGCTTAGATGCGGTGAGTATTGGTAATTGGGAAATACGCTCTTGGGGATTTGCCACAATTGCCTCAAGTAGAGTCACAAAATGACCAGTCATCCGTTCGATAGTGCTGTTATCAAACAAGTCAGTGTTGTATTCCCACCACCCAAAGAGTCCATTGGTAGTGTTTTCCATTCCCAAGGTAAGATCAAACTTGGCGATCGCACCTTCTATTGACAATGAACTGACACTTAACTCACTCAACTCTATTTCAGATGTGGGCGCATTATTAAGAACGAACATCACCTGGAACAGTGGTGTATGGCTCAAGTCTCGTTCTGGCTGCAATGCTTCCACCAACATTTCAAAGGGCAAATCCTGATGAGCGTAAGCAGACAATGCCATTTCCCGGACACGTGGGAGTATTTCATTAAAGGTGCGATCGCCTGATATCTCAGTCCGCATGACTAAGGTATTGACAAAAAAGCCAATAAGTGCTTCTATCTCAGTGCGATCGCGGTTGGCAATTGGTGTCCCCACCAAAATATCTGTTTGTCCTGTGTAGCGGTAAAGCAGGGTATTATAAGCTGCTAACAGTGTCATGAACAAAGTGACACCTTGCTCGTGACTCAGTTTTACCAACTTTTGAGTTAGCTCAACAGACAAAGTAAACTCCAAATGTGCGCCATTAAAAGTCTGCACAGCAGGTCTGGGTCTATCTGTGGGTAATGGCAAGAATGTGGTTGCATTAGCCAACTGTTGAAGCCAATAACTCAATTGGCTCCCCAGTATTTCCCCTTGTAACCATCGTCTTTGCCAAATTGCAAAATCTGCGTACTGAATCGGCAGTGGCAATAAGGGTGATGGTTGACCCTGAGAATAAGCATTGTACAGTGCTTGTAACTCCTGGACAAATACACTTATTGACCAGCCATCACTGACAACGTGGTGCATACATACTGTTAACCACTGTTGTGTAGGAGACAGCACCACTAATGTCGCTCTAATTAATGCATCCGACGCTAAGTCAAAAGGTTGAATTGCTTGTTGTTGCACTAATTTCTGTGCAGCGATTTCTTGTTCTCTCCAGGGTAAATGCTGCAAGTCAACAACTGTAACTGTCCAAGGTATATTTTTGTTCTCTGTTTCCTGTTCCCTCCAATTGTGAATGATTTGAGCAGCTTGTCCATCAACAGTAACAAAGTTAGTGCGTAATGCTTCGTGGCGATGAATAATTTCAATTAAGCTTTGTTCTAAGGCGGCAACATTCAGAGTTCCTACTAAACGCAACCCGAAGGGGATGTTGTATGAAGCACTGTTCGGCTCGAACTGGTCTAAAAACCACAAACGGTGTTGAGCATAAGACAGTGGTAGTTCTGCATTCTCTACCCGCCTTAAGATCGGTGGTGCAGCAAGTTCTAAGTTTTGTTGCTGTAATCCTTGAATGAGGAGTGATAATTCAGCGATTGTTGGTGCAGCAAATAACGAACGCAATGGGAGTTCTACGACTAAGTTGCTACGCACACGGGAGATGAGTTGCGTTGCGAGTAGTGAGTGTCCCCCCAAGGAAAAGAAATTGTCATGTCTGCCTACAAGCTCTACTTTCAGCAGTTGTTGCCAAATTAGTGCCAGTATTTCTTCAATTGGGGTGCGTGGAGCTACATATTTCTCTGGGAAGGTACTACTTAGCTCTGGTGCTGGTAGAGCACGACGATCTATTTTGCCGTTGGGGGTAAGCGGTAAAGACTCCAAGATGACTATTGCCGAAGGAACCATGTATTCTGGTAGCTTGGACTTGAGAAAACTACGCAGTTGGTTGATTGTTGGTGTACTTCGACTTCGCTCAGTACAAGTCTGCTCTGGCTGCGTTACTATGTAGGCGACTAGGCGCTTGTCACCCCTGTTGTCTTCGCGGGCTATGACACATGATGCTTGCACATGGGGATGTTGGCTCAGTACTGCTTCTATTTCTCCCAACTCAATGCGGAATCCCCGCATTTTTACTTGGTTATCGATACGCCCCAAGTATTCGATGTTTCCATTTGGTAGATAACGGGCTAAGTCCCCTGTTTTGTAGAGGCGTTCGGAATTAGAGAATTGGTATTCTGTTTCCCCTCTGCCCCTCTGCCCCTCTGCTCCCCTGCCTTGACTGAAGGGATTGAGAATGAATTTTTCTTGTGTTAACTCTGGTCGGTTCAAATAGCCTCTTGCTAAGGAAGCACCACCGATATGTAACTCTCCTGGTACACCTACAGGTACTGGTTGTAAGTTTTGGTCTAGTATGTATATCTGGGTATTGTCAATTGGATGCCCAATTGAAATCAAGCTCTCATTGGATTCGAGTTGACATACCGATGACCAAATAGTAGTCTCTGTTGGCCCATAAAGGTTCCACACAGAAGCGCTCGTGGCAAGCAGTTTATTAACTAGATCCCAAGGTAAAGCTTCACCCCCGCAAAGTATTTTTAGATTGCTAGGTTGGAAGTTGGAGTCTAAAAGCAATCTCCAAGTAGCTGGAGTTGCTTGCATAATTGTTGCCTTAGACTTAACTAGCAAGTCAAATAACTCTCTTCCATCAAGGGTCACGTCACGACGGGCTATGACCATAGATGCACCTACAGTTATAGGCAGAAAAATTTCTAAGGCAGCAATATCAAAGGAAATAGTAGTGATTGCAAGCAATATATCTTGTTTTGTTATTCCTGGACGCTGCTGCATGGCAGATAGGAAATTGCTCACAGCACTATGTGAAATTTGCACACCTTTGGGCTGACCTGTAGAACCGGAAGTATAAATCACATAAGCTAAGTTACTAGCTTGGACATCAGTGAGGCAGTTCAAGTCTTGGTGAGACCAGCCCCCGTCTTGGCGGTTTCCGTCACGATGGGGGACTGGCGAACCCGTAGGGCGGTTTCCGTCGAGTTGAAACTGCCGAACCCGGAGGGTGATAGGATTTTCTTGAGTCAATTGAGAAATAAACTGCCAGTTAGTATCCAAGCTTACAAGCTGCACCTGACACTTAGGTAATTTCTCAACTAAATGGTGTTGACTCAGCAGCACTGAGACTTGACTATCTTCCAAAATAAAGCGCAAACGCTCTTGGGGATATTCTGGGTCAAGTGGTACGTAAGCCCCTCCCGCCTTGAGAATGCCAAGTAATCCCACCACCATCTCCAGAGAGCGCTCCACACAAATCCCCACCAGCACATCCGCTCCCACTCCACTCTTCCGCAGGTAATGCGCCAACTGGTTAGCACGACAATTTAACTCGTGGTACGTCAATTGTTGATTTTCAAACACCACCGCCACTGCATCAGGTGTACGTTGAACTTGCTCCTCAAACAACTGATGTATACATTTATCTAAGGGATAATCTACTGCTGTATTATTCCACTCAACTAATAACTGCTGTTGCTCAGATGCTGTGAGCATTGGTAATTGGGAAATCCTCTCTTGGGGATTTGCCACAATTGCCTCAAGCAGCGTCACAAAATGACCAGTCATCCGTTCGATAGTACTGCTATCAAACAAGTCAGTGTTGTACTCCCACCACCCAAAGAGTCCACCGGGAGTGTTTTCCATTGATAAAGTTAAGTCAAACTTTGCCGTAGTGATTCCTATTGGCAAGCCACTGACACTTAACTCAGTCAACTCTATTTCAGACATGGGAGCGTTCAGGAGAACGAACATCACTTGGAACAATGGTGTATGGCCCAGATCCCGTTCTGGCTGCAATGCTTCCACCAACATCTCAAAGGGCAAATCTTGATGAGCATAGGCGGACAGCGCCATTTCCCGGATACGCGGGAGTAATTCGTTAAAACTGCGATCGCCTGATATCTCAGTTCGCATCACTAAAGTGTTGATAAAAAAGCCAATTAACCCTTCTATTTCGGTGCGATCGCGGTTGGCAATTGGTGTCCCCACTAAAATATCTTCTTGTCCCGTGTAGCGATAAAGCAGAATATTATACGCTGCCAACAACGTCATAAACATACTCACACCAAGCTCGTGACTCAGTTTTTCCAACTGTTGGGTCAACTCAACAGACAGAGCAAACACATGATATGAGCCATTGAAAGTCTGCACAGCAGGTCTTGGTCTATCTGTGGGTAGTGGCAAGAATGTGGGTGCCGAAGCCAACTGTTTTTCCCAGTAACTCAACTGGTTTTGTAGTACTTCCCCGACTAACCAAAGTCTTTGCCAAATTGCAAAATCTGCATACTGAATTGGTAGTGGTAACAGAGGTGATGGTTGACCTTGAGAATAAGCATTATACAGTGCTTGTAACTCCTGGACAAACACACCTATTGACCAGCCATCACAGACAACGTGGTGCATACACACTGATAACCACTGTTCAGTAGGAGACAGCACCACCAATGTCGCTTTGATTAATGCATCATGAGCTAAGTCAAAAGGCTCAATTGCTTGTTGTTCCAGTAATTTCTGTGCAGCCGTTTTTTGTTCTGTTACTTCTGCTGAGACAGAGGCTTTGCCAACGACTTCGCTCAGTACAAGTGTTGATAAATGCTGCAAGTCAACTACTGTTACTGTCCAATTCGTTACCGTTTGAATTATTTGTAAAGGCTTTCCATCAACAGTAACAAAGTTGGTGCGTAATACTTCATGGCGATGAATAATTTCTTCTAAACTTTGTTCTAAGGCTGCAACATTAAGAGTTCCTACTAGACGCAAACCTATGGATAGGTTGTATGAGGCACTGTTCAACTCTAACTGGTCTAAAAACCACAAACGCTGTTGAGCAAATGACAGTGGTATTTCTGCATTCTCTACCCGCTTTAAAATAGGTGGTGCTGACAGTTTTATATCTTGCTGCTGTAACTGCTGAATCGATGGTGCTAATTGGGCAATTGTTGGTGCAGAAAATAACTCACGTAATGGTAGTTCTACTTTCAATCTGGTACGCACACGGGAGATGAATTGCGTTCCTAGTAGAGAGTGTCCTCCTAGTTCAAAGAAGTCATCATGTCTGCCTACAAGCTCTACTTTCAGGACTTCAAGCCAAATTTGTGCAAGGATTTCTTCTATTGGGTTACGTGGAGCTACATATTTCTCTCTTGATTCACTACTTGGCTCTGGGGAAGGTAGGGCGCGACGGTCTATTTTGCCGTTGGGTGTTAGGGGTAAAGATTCTAAGATAATGAAGGCACTTGGTACCATGTATTCTGGTAGCTTAGACTTGAGGAAGCTACGCAGAACGCTATTTGTAGGTATCACCTGTGGCTGCGGTATGATATAGGCTACTAGGCGCTTGTCACCCCTGTTATCTTCACGGGCTATGACACATGATGCTTGCACATGGGGATGTTGGCTCAGTGTTGCTTCTATTTCTCCTAACTCAATGCGGAATCCCCGGATTTTCACTTGGTTGTCGATACGTCCCAGGTATTCGATATCGCCATCTAGTAGATAACGTGCTAAGTCCCCTGTTTTGTATAATCTACTTTCTCCTGCCCTTCGGGTTCGCTGTCTCACCTCCTCAAACGGGTTGGGGATAAATTTTTCAAGTGTTAATTCTGGGCGATTCAAATAGCCTCGCGCTAAGGAAGCACCACCGATGTGCAGTTCTCCTGGTACACCCACGGGTACTGGTTTTTCGTTTTGGTCAAGTATGTATATCTGAGTATTGTCAATTGGACGACCGATGGAAATTTTTTGGTCTAGTGGAGTGCATTTGGCGATCGCTGCACAAACACTCGCTTCCGTCGGCCCGTAGGCGTTGAAGAAGTTTCTTCCTTTTGACCATTGTCGCATCAGTTCAATAGCACAGGCTTCTCCGGCGACAATAATTGTTTGCAATGTTGGCAGTTCTTGTACTGGCAGCACTGCTAAGGCTGATGGTGGTAGGGTAACATGGGTAATGCCATCATCCCTTAATCGCTCAATTAAAGCCATACCCGGCATGAGAGAATCTTTTGTTCCTAAGTAAAGTCTTGCCCCCGATCCCAAAGCCATCAAGATTTCTGATATGCAAGCATCAAAACTGAAGGAGGCAAACTGGAGAACTCGACTATCACCAGACAAGCCGAAAACCTGAATCTGAGCTTGAGCTAGATTGCACAATCCACTATGCTCAACCATTACCCCTTTAGGTTTGCCTGTGGAGCCGGATGTGTAAATCACATTTGCAAGGTGAGTAGGCGTTACTACCTCAATCGGGTTATCCTGCTTGTTTTGCAGAATTTCTGACCATACTTCATCTAAACAAATCAGTTTTGCCTGATACTCAGGTAGTCGTTCGAGGAGTCGCTGTTGACTTAGTAATATTGAAACTTGAGCGTCTTCAAGCATGAACTTTAGACGCTCAGTGGGATATTCTGGGTCAAGTGGTACGTAAGCCCCACCCGCCTTGAGAATGCCCAATAGTCCCACCAGCATCTCTATTGAACGCTCCACACAGATCCCCACCAGCACGTCGGCTCCCACTCCACTCTTGTGCAAGTAATGCGCCAACTGGTTAGCTTTGGCATTCAATTCGTGGTACGTCAATTGTTGATTCTCAAACACCACTGCCACAGCTTCGGGTGTCCTCAAAGACTGCTCCTCAAATAACTGATGGATACATTTACCCTTGGCGTAGTCTACTTGAGTATCATTCCACTCAACTAATAACTGCCGTTCCTCAGATTGTGTGAGCATTGGTAATTGGTCAATTCGTTGCTGGGGATAAGCCACAATTGAAGAGAGCAAAGTTAGAAAATGCTCCATCATCCGCGCGATCGTGCTGTCATCAAATAAGTCAGTGTTATAATTCCATGTACCTTTGAGTGAGTCTGGCTCCTCAAGAATGGTTAAGGTTAAATCAAAGGCAGCTCCTTTAGATGGAATCAATGATTCCAAAATCAAACCATCAATATCTATACTCTGGTGAGAGCGATTACAAATTAAGGCTACCTGATAGAGTGGCGAAAAACTGGGGTTGTGGACAGGTTGCAGTTGCTCTACGAGCAGGGGAAAGGGATAATCTTGATGGTCTAGGGCATTTAACACACAAGAGTGCGATCGCCTAAGCAACTCTTCAAAGGTGGGATTTCCTGAAAGGTCTCCTCGCAAGACCACAGGATTAGTAAAGTGACCGACAATATTTTCAAATTCTGAACGGCTCCGATTCTCCATTGGAGAGCCAATTAAAATATCTTCTTGATTGGTATAACGTAGTAATAGTATTTGTAATGCTGTTAATAAAAGGATATATAGAGACGCACCAACTCTTGTCGCCAATTCTGTGAGCAATTGCAACAGTTCCTCTTCAATAGTAAAAAAGCGGGAAGCGCCATTATAGGTTTGGATTTGAGGTCTTGGTCGATCTGTTGGCAAATTTAGCAATGGCAACTCACCAGATAGTTGTTGCTGCCAGTAAGTCCACAAACTTTCTCCATCTGAACTAGCGAGCATTTGCTCTGACCAGTTGACGTAATCTTTATATTGATAGTTTTGTGCTGATAGTTGGGCTGCTTCACCTGTGGTAATCGCTTTATACAAGGCTCTCAGTTCACCGATCATGATTTCTAAAGACCAGAAATCCCCGACTATCTGATGTAGCGTGATTAAGAGAATATGTTCTTGTGTTGCTAATTTATCAGTTTTAATATAGTTAATTAATAAATCAAAGCGCAATATTTGCCCCTGTACTAAGTTGAAAGGGCGATCGCTTCTTTCTTTTAGCCAGTTGTTTACATCATCTTGGTCAAGCTCGAAAGCTTCAATGATGCTAAAGTCAACTTGCTGATTTTCGCGAACTGTTTGCACAGGTTCGCCGTCAATGATTGCGAAGGCAGTTCTCAAAACTGGATGCCTTTCAACTAAAGCTTGTGCTGCCTGCTTCAGGGCTGGAATATCTAAATTTGTGACTAATTTTGCTGCATATGTGGCGTTGTAAGCGGTACTGCTGGGTGCTAATTGAGAGAAAAACCAGAGTGCCTTTTGACCGTGGGAGAGAGGATAAGTTGCAGCCGGATTAGTACTCTGGGATAAAATTCGGATAATTTCTGATTCATATTGCTTAATTTTCCCCAATAACTCAGGGGTTAGTGACTTTTCAGGGGAGCGATAGCAAAGTTTGTCTCCATCAACCCATAATTCAATATTCTTTGCTGAAAGATTTTCTAAAAACTCTGTTAAATTCATAATTTTACTTTAGTCTTGTCTTCCTACTTTTAATAGGCTCACTAGGCGCGGTTGTCTACAGGTGAGATAACAATTGTTTCCAAGTTTGTTTACTTAAAGTTGTACTTTTCATTTTAACTTATGAATTATGTCACCTTAGTCAACAAAATACAATACCAAATTAAGACAGTTAAGAGATATCCGCTCGGTAACTCAATTTTTGGTCAACTCATATCTTGCATCTCCATCTTTTTTAGCCATTCCACTATGACGAAAAGTCTGCCGGGGGAAGCAACCCAGACAGGCGAGCTTTACCGGAATATCATCAATCCGCTCAGAATAAATTTTTACCTGTTCGTTTACCACTATACGTATGCTCCTCCAGGGTAAGCGCAAGAAAAAATGAGCCAAAAGATGCTAGACAGGACATTCCGCTC
>JAQYWN010000085.1 GCA_029379265.1 Rhizonema sp. NSF051 | reverse complement strand
AAATGCAATAGTGTCCTTAGTTTGGTAAAAATATTTAGATAAAGGAGGTTTATGTTGAAAACAAAGCAAGATAAACTAACACGGATTCAAAGAAAATAGAAATTTGCAAGTTTTATAACATAAGTTTTTAGAAGTTTGAGTGAAAAGCTGTTTTCAGAGTACGTACTTCCAAATGTATTTTCACAAAAAATGTGATGATTTTGATGTAGTGCAGTGTTGATGATTTTGCTTGAACAAAGAAAACATTTAATATAAGTGTAACTAGTAGCACTAACTCAAATAAAGTTAGATCAAAAAACGTTTGAGAAACGTTGAAATAGTAAAATCTAGCAGTGCCGCCACTATATTATGTCTGAAGTTTTCAGACATAGTGAGATGGTGATGACTTTGCAGATTTATATTCTGCTGATATTCCTCATATTCAAATGCGTTGTTGGATATATATAAATGTGAAGAGAATTGCGATCGCGACTAGCATGTTAGGTATCGTCAGTGGTAGTGTTGGAGGTTGCATAAATATAAAACAAAAGAGCAAAAGTGCTGTAGAGATTCAGGATAGTCGTCAGAAGGTAAAATTACGCTCTGTTGGTATTTTACTTGGTGACCTTGGTAACCCCTTTTACCTCGCTATGGGGAAGGGATCTGAGGCAGAAGTGAAGAAAATCGGGGGTGATGATGTCAAAGTTAGTGTAGTTTCCAGTGGCTTTGACTTGAACCAGCAGTTCAACCAAATTGAAAATTTCGTTGCAGCCAATACTGACATAATTATCCTGAGCGCTGTTGATAAGAAAGCAATTAAGGCAGCAATTGACAAAGCAAGGCTTGCAGGTAAAATAGTCATTGCGATAGATGCAGCTGTTGATGCAGATGTAGATGCCACGATTAGCTCTAATAATCTGCAAGCCGGAGAACTTGCTTGCCAATATATTGCCGATCGCCTCAAAGGCAAAGGCAATGTAGTCATCCTCAACAGTATTCCAATGGACTCGATAATCCAACGCGTTGATGGTTGCGAGAAGGCGTTGTCCAAATATCCCGAGATCAAAATACTCTCTAAAAACCAGAATGCAGAAGGAAGTCGGGATGGAGGCTTGAGGGTAATGAGCGATCTGCTAACAATCTTTCCCAAGATTGATGCCGTTTTTGCCACGAACGATCAAAGTGGTATAGGAGCCGACCTAGCAGCCCAGCAGGCAGGACGCAAAGAATTTTTTATTGTTGGAGTTGACGGTGGACCTGACGCAGTCAAAGCGATGGCATCCATTGATAGTCTATTTGCAGCAACTGCTGCTCAAAATCCAGCAGGAATGGCTGAAAAAGCCGTTGATATTGGTAACGACATCCGGCATGGCAAAAAACCTAAATTACCCACCGTTCTGATTCCAGTCAAGTTGGTGAGCCGAGATAACCTTAGCAGCTACAAAGGCTGGTAAGTCACAAAAATTATTTGACCTATAGGAGATCGATGAATGTGAAAAGAATTGCGATCGCAGCTAGTCTATTAGGTATCGTCAGTGGTATTTTTATAAGCTGCACAAATACCTCTCCAAATGCCAACACTGGTAAACAGAGCAAAGATGGTAATCAAAATGCAAAATTACAATCGGTTGGTATCTCCCTCGGCGATTTAGGAAACCCCTTCTTCGTCGTTATGGCGCAAGGAGCTGAGAAAGAAGCGAAGAAAGTCGGGGGTGATAATGTCAAAGTGACTGTGGTTTCCAGTGGCTATGACCTGAACCAGCAATTCAACCAAATCGAAAATTTCATCGCAGCGAATACTAACGTAATTATCCTCAATGCTGCTGACAGTAAAGGAATTGCGCCAGCAGTTGATAAAGCAAGGCAGGCAGGTCGAATCGTTATTGCGGTAGATACAGCCGTTGATGCAAATGTGGATGCTACAGTTACCACCAATAATCTGCAAGCCGGAGAAGTTGGTTGCCAATATATTGCCGATCGCCTTAAGGGCAAAGGCAATGTGGTAATCGTCAACGGGCCGCCGGTGGACTCGGTCATCCAGCGAGTTAATGGTTGCCAAAAGGTATTGTCCAAATATCCAGATCTCAAAATACTCTCTCAAAACCAGAACGCAGAAGGGAGCAGGGATGGAGGGCTAAGGGTCATGAGCAATCTGCTGATTACCTTTCCCAAAATTGATGCTGTCTTTGCCATTAACGATCCGAGTGGTGTAGGAGTAGATTTGGCAGCTAGCCAAGCAAAACGTAAAGACTTTTTCATTGTTGGGGTTGATGGTGCGCCAGAAGCAATCCAGGCGATCGGATCTAAAGACAGTCTATATGCGGCGACTGCAACTCAAAATCCAACACAGATGAGTAAAACAGCAGTTCAAGTTGGTAACGACATCCTGCATGGCAAAAAACCTCCGTTAGCCAACATTCTCATTCCAGTCAAGTTGGTGACGCGAGACAACGTCAGCACCTCCAAAGGTTGGTAAATCATTAAAAATTTTAAATTTACATTTTTTAGCTCATGACAACAAGTATTGAAACCCCATTTTCTGAAGCACCAACCGTTACCCCTGTATTAGAAATGCGAGGGATTGCAAAACGATTTAATGGTGTAGCTGCTCTTCAAAATGTTAATCTCACGATTTATCCCGGAGAGGTTCACGCCTTGATGGGTGAGAACGGAGCAGGCAAAAGCACATTGATGAAGATCCTTGCTGGGGCTTACATTGCTGATGAAGGCGAGATCCACATCAATGGTAGCCCTGTGAAAATTACCGATCCGGCTACAGCACGCAAGGCAGGTATTAATCTCATTTATCAAGAACTGAATGTCGCACCCAATTTAACCGTAACCGAAAATATGTTTATGGGTAGCGAGTTGCGGCAAGGTCAGTTTTTAGACCGCAAAAAGATGCAACTTGAAGCACAGCAAGTGCTGAAAAGCTTGGGAGCCAATTTTACAGAGCAGACAGTGGTTGGTAAGTTGTCGATCGCCGAACAGCAGCAAGTTGAAATTGCTCGGGCGTTGAAGGACAAAAGCCGCGTTTTGGTGATGGATGAACCAACCGCAGCACTGTCAGACCGAGAGACTGAGCGTTTGTTTGAAGTCATTCGCAAACTCCGCAGTGACGGCATAGCGATTATCTACATCAGTCACCGCATGGAAGAAATATATGCCCTAGCTGACCGAATTAGCGTTCTACGTGATGGTCAATACATTGGCAGTCTCACACGGGATGAAATTTCTCCACAGAGATTGGTGCAGATGATGGTCGGTCGTTCCATGCAGGACTTTTACGAACATCAACGGCAAAAGAATCCAGGTCCAGTTGTGCTGTCTGTAAGAAATATCAGCAACGGACGCAAGATTAAGCCAGCTAGTTTTGACGTTCATGCCGGAGAGATTGTCGCTCTCTCGGGGCTGGTTGGTGCAGGACGCACGGAGATATGCCGATTGATTTTTGGTGCTGATCGCAAAGCAAGTGGGGAAGTATTTCTGAATGGCAAAAAGCTGAATATTAATACGCCCAGTGATGCCATTGATGCCGGAATTGGCTACGTCCCGGAAGACCGTAAGGATCAGGGTTTATTTCTGGAGATGAGTTCCCGTAAGAACATTGCCATCAACACACTAAAGCAGGATGCAAAGGCAGGCGTCGTTAACTGGGGTTCAGTCAATCTCTTGGCAACCCAAGCAGTGGAAAACTTCCATATCCGGCTCGCCAATTTGGAAATCAGAGCGGTGGATCTTTCTGGTGGGAATCAGCAGAAGCTACTGCTAGCACGTTGGCTAGCTATTAAGCCGAGAGTACTGATGTTAGATGAGCCGACACGCGGTGTAGATATCGGTGCCAAAAGCGAAATTTACCGAATTATGAGCGAGTTGGCAGCACAAGGTGTGGCAATTATTATGGTTTCGAGCGAACTGCCGGAGGTTGTCGGGATGAGCGATCGCGTCCTGGTGATGCGAGAAGGACATCTGGTGGGGGAACTTGATGACAGTGTTGGCAAAGAAATTACTCAAGAAAAGATTATGCACTATGCAACTGGAGCTACGGAGGTATCAGGATCATGAGTCAGACGTTAAAGCCTGCCAATAAAGTAGACAAGAATTCAACATCACGCAACCGTAAATCAATCAGCACTCTACTTGAGATTGCTGGTATTCTGCCCATTCTCATACTTATCGGCATCTTATTTTCATTCCTTACTCCCAACTTCCTCACAGCAGGCAACATCGTTAATATATTGCGGCAGGCATCAATCAATATTGTGCTGGCAACGGGAATGACGTTTGTGATTCTGACTGGAGGCATTGACCTTTCGGTTGGTTCAATATTAGCTGTTTCAGCGGTAGTTGCAGTGCTGGTATCGCTAATTCCTGCTTTAAGTTTGCTGGCTGTGCCTGCTGGACTGCTTACAGGATTGCTTTTGGGCTTAGTCAACGGTGGTCTCATCACGTTTTTGGATGTGCCACCTTTTATTGTCACTCTAGGTTCACTGACTGCCTTACGAGGTGCAGCCTTTTTGGTTGCCAATGGTACAACGGTCATTAACCGGGAGATAAATTTTGCTTGGATAGGTAATAGCTATTTAGGTCCCTTCCCCTGGCTGGTGGTTATTGCCCTACTGACTGTATTAGCTAGTTGGTTTGTCCTGCGACAAACTGTTTTGGGGGTACAAATCTATGCTGTGGGTGGTAACGAGCGGGCAGCACGATTAACCGGGATCAAAGTTAATCGAGTGTTGCTTTTTGTTTACGGCGTTAGTGGATTACTGGCAGGTTTCGCAGGAATCATGAGTGCCAGCCGTCTTTATAGTGCTACTGGCATGTTAGGGCAGGGGTACGAGTTAGATGCGATCGCTGCTGTTATTCTTGGTGGAACTAGCTTTACAGGCGGTATTGGTACTATTGGAGGAACCCTTCTAGGCGCATTGATTATTGCTGTTCTCAACAATGGTTTGACCTTGTTGAACATGTCTTACTTCTGGCAACTGGTCGTCAAAGGACTGGTAATTATTGTGGCGGTGATCATTGATCGGCTTCGCAGACGTTCTAGACGTTGAAGAATCATAAATGTTTCTCAAAACAATACCCAGTCGTCACTCAGCCAAAATATAATTGCGGCACCGGGCATCTCTTTTTCTACAATTATATATAACTATGACCGCCTCTACTACACGTCGGAAAGCCAACACATATTATGTCATCCTGATTGCTGGGGCTGCTGCCCTTGGCGGTTTTTTGTTCGGTTTTGACACTGCCGTGGTTAACGGCGCAGTTTTAGCTCTAGCAAAATCTTTTAACACCTCAAGTTGGGTGACCGGTCTTGCTGTGTCCCTAGCTTTGCTGGGATCTGCGGTAGGAGCCTTCTTTGCCGGACAGATTGCAGATCGCTATGGTCGAGTCAAGGCAATGGTGGTTGCTTCGGTGTTGTTTACTATCAGTGCTATTGGCTCTGGGCTTGCCTTCGGTATCTGGGATTTTATCTTTTGGCGACTGTTGGGTGGGATTGCCATCGGTACGGCCAGTGTGATCGCGCCAGCTTATATTGCGGAGTGTTCTCCCTCCCATTTGCGAGGAAGGCTCGGATCTCTTCAGCAATTAGCAATTGTGGTAGGAATTTTCATCGCTTTACTGAGTGATTACTTTATCGCTGTGTCAGCAGGTTCAGCAGACGCGCCATTTTTATTTGGGGTTACAGCTTGGCGCTGGATGTTTTGGACAGCAGTCCCGCCAGCAGTGTTCTACGGGATGGCGGCTTTGACGATTCCTGAATCCCCCCGTTACTTAGTGGCTCAAGGACGAGAGCCAGAAGCTGCTAACGTTTTGACCAAGATTTTGGGTGGTAATGTACTGGAAAAAATCGAAGAAATTCGGCAAACAGTGCTTCGAGAGCGCGAGCCTAAGTTTTCTGACCTTTTAAGCAGAAGTGGTGGACTCCTACCCATTGTTTGGATCGGAATAGGTTTATCTGTACTCCAGCAATTTGTTGGCATTAATGTCATCTTCTACTACAGCAGCGTTTTGTGGCGGGCAGTCGGGTTTTCCGAAAAAGATTCCCTCACAATTACGGTGATTACAGGATTGGTAAATATTGTTACGACGCTGATTGCGATCGCCTTCGTGGATAAATTTGGTCGCAAGCCCTTGCTCGTTCTAGGGTCGATCGGCATGACCGTGACCTTGGGAACAATGGCTGCTATTTTTGGAACCGCGCCTGTGGATGCTGCTGGCAACCCGACTCTAACCGGAAATGCGGGTGTTATAGCTCTTTTTGCCGCCAACCTTTATGTATTTTGCTTCGGTTTCTCCTGGGGACCAGTAACCTGGGTGCTGTTGGGAGAAATGTTCAACAACAAGATTCGAGGTGCTGCGCTTTCAGTCGCGGCTTCAATGCAATGGATTGCGAATTTCATCATCTCCACAACATTTCCTCCCATACTGCAATATTTTGGATTAGGTTCTGCCTACGGTCTCTATACAACTGCGGCAGCAATCTCATTGTTTTTCGTTCTCTTCTTTATTAAGGAAACCAAAGGTATGGAGTTAGAGGACATGTAATTTTAAGTTCGGCTAATTACTTACGATATGGGTGGTCTTGGGAGTTTAGATGCTTGCTTTTATCACCAATGAGAAGATTATCAATTCACTTATTACTATAGCTATTGCAATAACCGAACCGGAAAGCCGTGACTTGTTGCATTTCGATAAAGTGGTCTTGATTCACTAACAAGCACAAGCAAATTGGCATCAACAACTACCGTCATTTGCTTGTGTTACCCCGGTGTTCAAGCTCTTATCTACCGACGCGAACTAGCTCGATATATCAACTTGCGGTAGGCGACTCACCAGTTGCTCCAACCCGAACTTGAGCGTTTAGGGCTTCCCCGTTGCCATTCTGTGAACTACTGAACTTAGTTAACTGACAATCGTAACCATTCGTCCACAATAGCAGCTATTTTCGTGTTAACAAATTTAAAAGACTCCGGAGATAAATTCATATTTTTTTCTAGTTGCTTTTCAAAAGCCTGTATGAAACCTTGCTGTCTTTCTATCAACTTACTTGTGTGATCATATCCTGGTTGTTCATTGTGTCTTAAATCAGTGAAGACTAAAAATTCTTCACTAAGGTATTGATGAGTGAATTGCTCTAAATATGTGTATAGGAAACGTTGACAGTATGACTGTAAACATTCATCTAACGATTCTTGAATTAGTTCTATCTCTTTGTGAGCATGCAAAGACATTTCGGGATTGAGTTGATGATACTCCTGAAGAAATTCTTTTAATAAATTTCTACTATATTTTGCCAACTGACGAGCCACTTGATACTGTTTTTGTAATTCTGGATATTTTGGCTTTAACACTGTTGCTATCTCAGCTTGAGTTAAGTTCAATCCTAGCCAAAGTTTTAGCATTGTTTGACCAGTCTCTGGCATGGTTGTAAATATCTTAGAGACTAAAGATTGTATTTGCTCTCTTTCTTCTATTTGGGTGACAGTATCCCAAGGCGTAGGCATGGGATCAGAAATAATGTCATCGTTTTCTAGAGTCAGAACACGTTTAGTTCGATAGTCGCGCGCAGCCTGAATGCAGGTTGATAGCATTTCTTGAATTTTTTTTGAGTCAGCCAGTACGCTTGGCAAGTTTAACTGATTGTGTCGCTGATTGTAGCAGGAGGCGATTTGACTTAAATCTTCTTGACTAGGAGATTCTAAACTATGGCCACCTTGTCTTTTTTGAGGTTGACAAACTGCATTAAAACATTCTCTAGCTAAGTAGTACAAATCAATTTGGCTAGTGTTTATTCCTTTTGATGCTAAAGCTTCTTTTAATTCTTTGTTATTTAAATCTCTCAACAAGCCATAATCAGAAAATTTTTCTCGCTTTGCCTCTACATCTTGAGTATAAATTGTGTTGCCAATAAATCGGTAAAGTGCGGTTTTAGCATAGCCTTCTAAGCTACTATGTTGATATTCTAATTTAAAATTACGAAAGAGTTTGGCTGGTTGATTAACAAACAAATTACCGATTTGAAACAAATCTTCTAACGAATATTTATACTGAATTGATTTAAATTGTTTTTGGATTTTTTGTGCTGCTTGATAACATGCCTCTTGTAAATAAGCTGACAGATACTTTCCTACTTTTAAATGCTGACTGGTAGAGGAATCTTGAGTAGTGACTGGGTAATGTATAGAGGATAATGTATTAACAAATTGTCTGTTGTTTTTCTGTTCCCCCCTCCCTCCACTTTTTTCCTCTTCCTGGGATCTACTTTGTAAAAGTTTTAAAAAATAAAGTGCCCATAATTCTGCTGTCATTTCTGGATGTGTTTGCACTTGTTGTTTGATATTACGTTCTAATTCCGGTTCTGTTATCCATTTGCGTATGAGATTTTTTCTGGAGCCTAAAAAGCTAAGAAATGTGGAAAATTTTTGGACTATACTTTGACGTTTATTCATATTTATGACTCACTAAAAATTGCAGTTGATTCTGTGTTAATAGCGCAATCGCAAAGGAGGAAAGCAGGATCTATGACCTATCTTTCATAAATAGGTTACACTAAGCAGCACTTATGCAGTTACTAAAATGTTATTAAATTGAAAAATAGCAATATAGGGCTTGTGCGTTGAAAAAAATCCAATTGTATGTTATAAGAACGAAAAAAATTCTAAGTCTTCCCCTGAAGAGGTTTCATCAAAACAACGATTTGCGGTAAGCTTAGCTATGCCTTCAGGCTGATCGGTTCGTTAACTAAAGGTCGAAAGGTCGCAAGTAGCATCGGAGTAATTAACAGGCTCTTTGGGGTCACCAATGATAGTAAGTAATATCCCGGATTAAAAACTGTTGTTCTAAAAGGGTTTTAATTGGTTAACGCAGGTACAAAGGACAAAATATTGAGCGTAGGCGTGAATGGGAATACCTAAAACAATTGACTTTTCGTCTATTTGTGACTCGACCAGAGCATGGGGAAGTAGACCCAATCGAACAAGAAAATTGTAAAAAAACTTCATGCCCGAATTGAATTCCTCCAAGCTCAATACCCAAATGCTATAATTCAGTAATTTATTGAAGAAGATCGCAAATATGGCGATCGCTCTCACTGACATGCGGATTAGTTTTCAGATAATCTCGTGCCCAGTCGCAACCATACGTTAGTATCTGATTTAGATCGACAACACGATCTAAGTTCCACAGAATCACTGTCTTGTCTTCACTCACCGAGGCGAGGGTTTTACTATCAGGACTGAAAGCAACTCCCCAAACCCTATCGCTATGCTGATCAAGGGTAGCCAGTAGAACAGGCAATGTCCCCGACACTTTCCAGAGTTTGACAGTATGGTCACCACTCGCAGAGGCAATCATTTTACCATCGGGGCTGAAAGTAACTCCAAAAACACCAGCACTATGCCCCTTGAGAGTAGTCAGCAAAGTGCCGTCAATCTTCCAAAGTTTGACAGTATTATCCCCACTCGCAGAGGCAATCACCTTACCATCAGGACTGAAAGTCACTTGCCAAACTGGAGCCTGATGCCCTTTGAGAGTAGTCAGTAAAGTGCCGTCAATCTTCCAGAGTTTGACAGTATTATCCCCACTCGCAGAGGCAATCATTTTACCATCGGGGCTGAAAGCTACTCCCCAAACCCGAGCTTGATGCCCTTTGAGGGTAGTCAGCAAAGTGCCGTCAATCTTCCACAGTGTGACAGTGTTATCCCAACTAGCAGAGGCAATCATCTTACCATCAGGGCTGAAAGCAACTCCCCAAACCACATCTTTATGTCCCTTAAGGGTAGTCAATAGGACTGGCTTTTTCCCCAACACTTTCCAAAGTTTGACAGTCTTGTCCCCGCTTGCCGAGGCGATTAAGTTACCCTCGGGACTAAAAACAACTCCATAAAACGGAGCTTGATACCCCTTAAGGGTAGTCAGTAAGGTGCCGTCTCGCTTCCAAAGTTTGACGGTTTTGTCGTCACTCGTTGAGGCGAGAGTGCTACCTTGAGGGCTAATTGCAACTCCGATAACTGCAGCACTGTGACCTCTGAGGGTAGTCTGTAATGTATTGTCTAACTTCCAGAGTTTGACGGTCTTGTCCCCACTTGCCGAGGCGAGCGTTTTCCCGTCAGGACTGAAAGTGACTCCCCATACCCTTTCGCTATGCCCATTGAGCGTAGTCAACAAAGTACCGTCTCGCTTCCAGAGTTTGACGGTCTTGTCCCAACTTGCCGAGGCAATTATGTTACCGTCGGGGCTGAAAGCAACTCCCGCAACCGGAGCTTGATGCCCTTCGAGAGTTTGGAGCAACATGCCGTCAATCGTCCAGAGTTTGACAGTGTTGTCGTTACTCGCCGAGGCGATTGTGTTACCATCAGGACTAAAAGCGACTTTCCAAATCTTATCACTATGCCCTTTGAGGGTGTGGAGTAACGTACCGTCAATCGTCCAAAGTTTGACAGTGTTGTCTGCACTCGCCGAGGCAATTGTGTTACCGTCGGGGCTGAAAGCAACATCCCAAACTACATTTTGATGCCCTTTGAGGGTGTGGAGCAACCTGCCGTCAATCGTCCAGAGTTTGACAGTGTTGTCGTTACTTGCCGAGGCAATCGTGTTACCGTCAGGGCTGAAAGCCACTCCCCAAACCTTATCACTATGACCCCTGAGCGTAGTCAATAATCTACCGTCTTTGTTCCAAAGTTTAACAGTGTTGTCTGCACTTGCTGAGGCAATAATGTTACTGTCAGGGCTGAAAGCAACTCCCCAAACTATATCTTGATGTCCTTTGAGGGTGTGAAGCAATGTGCCATCAATCTTCCAAAGTCGGACGGTTTTGTCGTCGCTCGTTGAGGCGATCATTTTACCATCAAAGCTGAAAACGACTTTCTTAACCTCACTGTTATGTCCTTCCAGGCGATTGTACTCAAGTGTTCCATAAACTGCCCGACGTAGCGCTGATTCAACCTGAAGCTGAGTCTCTACACTTACCCAACCTAACTTTTGCAATTTTTGCCTCGCATCGATTGCTTTTATGAGCGCATCCAACTTTTGATTGGAGAAGAAAAGCTCAGCCGAGGATTCACTAATCGCTTGAATCTCGCTGTTACTTGCTTTCTGCCCTTGCCACCAAGCTATGAGTGCCAAACTCATAGCGAATACCAAACCACCTACCCACCCTAAGATAGTCAGTCGTTGTATAAGCTTGTGCTTCTTTCTCTCGTTATCTCGCAGTGTTAAAGAAAGCTCAATAAAATATTTCTCCCTCAAACTCAGCTCATCTCTGCGTTTTTGCCGCCAATATTCCGCCTCTGCCAAAGGCTTTCCGCGCAACAAAGCACCAACATCATTACTGCTACTTTCCCACTAACGAATTGCCGATCGCATCTGCTCTTGAGCGTGACGAAATTCACCATCAACTTGTATCCACTGCTCTAGACGTCCCCAACTTCTAATCAGAGACTCATGCACAATTTCCACCGTTTCTTCACCTGATAACTCATTGCGGTTTGTTACTAGCACACGGGCGTCTGCAAGCTGCGTCACAAAATCCCAGTTTTCGCTTCCAACCTCATCACTCGTCGCCAATCGTCGGCTGAAATCTGTAAGAGTCCCCGGTTGCACTAGCTGAATAAACACCCGCTGAGCCAAGAGCCTTTGGGCAAGAGTTAGTTGAGCATAAACCGCCTCAGCGTGATTCGCGATCGCTTGCTCAACACCACCAATTTCGTTGTAAGCAGCATCAGTCAACCAACCATTCCGCTGTTTTGACCATATTTGCGTCAGGGTAAACTCTAGTAACGGTAAACGTCCGGGGTAGCATATAACATCATTAATAATTCGATTTGTCAAGACATTATCTAGTTGGACTTGCATTTGTGCAGCAGGTTTTTCGATCACTGATCGCAATTCTTCACTGCTCATCGGACCAAGGTGATAAACTCCCCCCTGTAAAGCATCACTGAAGCGGCGGTTAGAAACAGCATGTCCATAAAAGTCGGCACGCAGTGTTAAAACAAGGGTAAACGCTGGAGCATCACTACAGGCATTGAGCAGTCCATCTAAGAAAGACTGACGTTCAGATTCTGGGCAAAGAGTATAAAGTTCTTCAAATTGATCGGCTATTAGTATTAGGCGGGTGCAACTTGATTGCTGCACTAAGTTTTCGATGATTTTGGTTAAAGCTTGGTTATCTTGCCGGAGTGTGTTCGCTAATTCTAATTCAATTTGCGGAAGGGCATTTGATTTTAGATTTTCGATTTTTCTGCACTCACCCGCTTGCACGTCTATGGATTTTGGATTGTTTACTTGCTCGTGTGGTTCAAAGTGCAATAAAGGTGCTAAAGCAACTGCCAACGTAGCAATTGGATTATGCCCCGGACGAAAAGAGATAATATGTGGGGCAGTGGATTTTGCCCTGGATCTAACAGATGAGTGAGTTGGATTCACTTTCAAATTATCCGTGATATCCGTAAATTCCTCCGACACCCGTAGCGCTGGAATCAAGCCGGCAAAAATAACACTCGATTTACCGCTTCCAGAAGCACCAAACACAGTCACCAATGGCTTGGTTTTTACCGCCGAAAGCAAATCCTGGATAAATTTTTCTCGCCCAAAATATAGATGTGCATCCTCTTCCCCAAAAGCAAATAAACCGCGATAAGGACAAGGGGGCATTCCCCCCAAAGTCAGCCAAGTTGGGACTTCTACTGATGGATTTTGGCAAATGACAGGCAACCAAGATGCACCAGGAAACTCGGATTCTACCCCTTGCAACTTCCGACGTGCTTGCTGTACTGCTAAATATAAAGATAGCCTATGAGTTGCGAAAGCTTCTAAAAAGTACTGAAAAAAATCCTGCGCTACACGATTTGCCACAGGCTCTCGCATGACAATTACTGTGGGAATATTTAATTTCTCCAATGCTACTGCTAGTCCCAACCCATCACAGGAGTTAAAAATTGCTAATCTTAAACCATTTCCTATAGCTGCTAGCAGCGCTTGGTTTAACTCTTCAATCGTCAAGCTGTTATTTATAGGGTTTTCGTTGATATAAATCCGCCCTATTTCACTTTCTGTTTGACTGTGCCCTGCAAAAAATAAAATGTCCCAGCCGTCTGAATTCCAAAGTTGCGTGTTTAGTTCTTGACGCGATGGGTTAACGAGAAAAATTGTTTGGGTATCCGCTAAGCTGTTGAGAAATTTACTTTCCCTCTTAAAATCAATACCACTGCTACTACTTAAAATCCCTAAAATTCTGACTTTCCGACTTTGATCCTTTGCTGAGTTAATTGTAGTGCGTTTGTACTCCTGCCGAGACAGCGCCATTTCAGCTTTAGGAAAATCTGTAAATAAATTCCAGCGATGCCAAGGTAATCGCCGCAGCGCCATATCACCAGTTTCAACAATGACTCGGATTTCTTCTGCTGTTGTTAGTCGCGATCGCAGTTGTTGATCAATATGAAGAAACTCCCTCGATCTGAGCCACTCATTAATTCCTACTTGTAATTCTTCGGATAACTCATCAAAGCTAACAACAGAAACGTTAGTTATATCACCGGACTCGATTTCTATCTCTTGAGAGTTGTCCTTTGGTGCTGGTGAAAGTAGCTGTTGGTGATCGTAGAGATGCTGATAAAGTGACTGCCAATCTTTATACAGCTCAATCAGAGAAGGTGCTGGGGGTAAACTGCCGATAAATTGCTCTGGTAGAAGGTGTCCTTCAGCCCATATTTGAGCAGTTACTCTTGGAAATCCACTCTGGTAATCACCGCTTCCCAGATTGATAACTACTGATTTACTCATTTGTTAGGAGTTGAGCCAGTATAAGAACTGTTACATTAGTATTTTTAGTTATTTTATCTATTTAATCGCAATCTATCCATCAACGTATCCGTTCAAAGGGGGAGATCATCAAAAAAACCCCTAACTCAATTTTTGGTGGCGTAACCCGTCGTAAACATCGCCCTTCTACCCCCCGTGAACGCTTACCCATCAACTTCCTCAAGCACAAAATTTTCCTTGAGACTGACATCGCCCAAAGAAATTTGGATAGTAAAACGCGTACCTTGTGGAGGTTTAAATCTTTTAAGTTGAATATAGTTATCGTGACTGCGGGATATCACTTGTTGAAGTACCGTTCCCGACTCATTGAGCAAAATCAAATTCATATTAGCTGGTAGGTAATTGTCTCCAGCCGTTGGACATAACCGTACGCGAATACATACTTTTTTGTCAGCTTCCTGAGTTAAACCAACCAGTAGCACAACTGATTTTTCCTTCAGTTGCATTCCTAAATCTATTAACTTAACACCTTTAAGCTTAATTTCTGAGTTAAACAGAGAATTACTGCGGAAATTAAAAGCTAAATCTCTTTTTTCTAGAACAAAGAGTTTATTGAGAGACTGCCATCCTGCTGTAAAAATATTTTGGAACCAAAAGCTTAAATTAGTATTAGCTACACTAGAGATAGATTCCAGCATTTTTTTGTGATAGTTTTCTATCCGGAGGCGATACAGTTGCTGTCGATATTCATCTGATGCTAATATTGCTCCCCACTCAGGAAATGGCAGATCTAGCCGGGGTGAATAAGACGTTGTATGACTAAGTTGTTCTAGTAATTTTTCGACTTGACTAGGTAACAAACTGGGTAATAATTGAACTTCTGGTTTCTGCGGAGGACAAATTTCTTGTGCTACCCACATGACATTCAAGTTGGGAATTAAATCTTCGACATCCAAGCAGTAAGTTCTGCTGAACACCTCATATCTTGCTTGTTCGCGTATTTGTGTCCTCGTAGCGTATCCCCACACCCGTAACCAACACTCTTGTAAGTTTAACTGTACAGCCAAATAATAATCAGGTGCCCAGTTTGTAATATCAACCCATTCTTGAGGAATGCAAAATTCGGATATATTGCTTTTCTCATCAGGAATTAAGACAATACGAGTTTCACCAAAAGTCAGAAATGTCCCATTGACGACTTCCCAAATCGATAAATCAGCTTCTTGATGCTGCAAATACCCATTGTCAAAATCATCTTGAAACAAAGCCAGAAAACTATTTATACAAAGAGTATTTAGATAGCTATTCCAGCGTGCGACTGGATTAGAATAGACTTGTTTGGTTACAAGTTTCCATGTGTTTTCCTGCTCCTGCTCGGATATTTCTAACAATAGCTGATTTGGAAGAAAAGCCATTATATCATTTAAAGTAAATACCATTCTTGAC
>JAQYWN010000838.1 GCA_029379265.1 Rhizonema sp. NSF051 | reverse complement strand
ATTAATTACCCCAGATAATTATACTATGTGCATTTACCCGGATTTGATATAACTGCTGCGCTGAGTTAGTTTTCCCCAAGGCATCAGCAGTGAAAGCTAAGAACCCTTTCCAAGGAGCGGCTGGGTTGAAAGTACCTAGAACTGTAGGCGCGATGTGTGACAATAATGGGTAAATATCTTGGTGAGAACTCAAGCCCAAAATTAAGTCTGGCTTGAGTCGCAAAAGCTTCTCTAGATTGGGAGACTCCAAACCCACATCCTCAATGCCTTTAAGTTCGCCTACCAATCGCTCCAAGTCAGAGACTGCATCCAGTGGGGCAGCAATGGGCGTGACTCCCAAGGCAAAAGTAGGTTCTAATAAAGCATGAACCAGGACTGCTACCCGTTGAGGATGGGCAGGAACTATCGTTTCACCCATGACGTGTTTAACAATGCGGACATCGACAAGGGATGGTGAAAAATTCAAGGAATGACCATTATTGTGTAAATGTGTCCGGTAGCTGCAAGCAGACAGCATCAGTTGCAGCAACATTGCAATTAGCACTCGCTGCACCAGGCGGTTGATTCCAGGTTGCGCCATAAATCTCATTGATTACCACTATTAGAACTGCCACTTCAAACTACCTTCAACCTCGAACGGCTCACCCCGAAAAACACGATTAATATTGTACGCGCCTTGGTAATAAAGAACGTCAAAGAGATTTTTGAAATTGAGTGCAGCTTGGAATTTCTTGTGACGGTAGTATAAGGCAGCATCGGTGCGAACATAAGAGGGCAGCGTGTAGGTGTTGGTCAAATCACCTTCGCGATCGCCAGTATAATACACACCCAAGCCGCCCCCGAACCCATGCAGTTTACCTTTGGGGATAATGTAAGTTGTCCAGATGGAAGCGCTGTTTTCCGGAGTGTTAGTGAGCAAACTTCCGACTTTATAGACGGTGTCGCGAGTGACACGACCATCGGTATAGTTGTAAGCGGCAATAATGTTCCATCCGGGTGTCAATTCCCCGGAGACAAATAGCTCAACACCTCGACTTCTCTGCTCACCGACTTGGGTTGCAAAATTGGGATTGTTGATGTCTGTTGTGATAACATTGCTCTGGGTGAGTTGGTACAAAGCGAGTGTTGCAGATAACTTCTGATCTAGCAAGTCGGTTTTGACTCCAACTTCATACTGAGTGCCACGAGTAGGTGAAAAGGGATTGTTGTTGACATCTGTACCCACAACTTGATCGAACGAGCGACTGTAGCTAGCGTAAAGTGAAACTGATGGAATCGGTTGATAGACAATACCCAAGCGTGGGCTAAACGCTGAGTTGAATTGGGCGGTTAGAGTTGAGGGGTCAAAGGTCAGGGTCTTTTGATCCACAAAGTCCCCGCGTCCACCTAAGACCAACTTGAGGTTCGATGCAACAGATAATTGGTCTTGAAAATAAACTCCTAGATCATCAAGTCTCTCCTTATCTTTGCGACCCCCCAAAAGAGTTCCTGGTGTCTGTCCATAAACTGGATTGAAAATGTCAATCGTCGGAAAAGTTCGGATTGTAAAACTGAAGGGTGAAACGATACGTTGATACCAATCAACACCGATGAGCAATTGGTGTTCTATTGAACCAGTTTTGAACTTACCCACCACATGAGTATCTTGAGAAATGTTGCTGACGCTAGTGGCACCCCAAATCTGCTCAAAGCGATTGACGGTACGATTGTCTGCTTGTAAACTCGTTGGTGTGACGTCGTTAGTATATGGTCGCTCTACAAACGCATAGCTCAAGCTATTGTACAATGACCACTTATCGCTAAAATTATGCTCAAATTTGTAGCCAACTCGACCTACTGTCACCTTCTCTCTGTCTTGCGTCGGATCTCCCACATAGGTGTTAGGAGAAAACTTGCCATTCGGATTTGGTAGTATTGTTCCAATCGCAGGTAAACCTAGAGGCGAGAGTTCCGCTTGTCGTGAATTGAGATACTCCCCGGATACAGTCAACTTTGTGTCACGACTCGGTTGCCAAGTTATCACGGGTGCAACAAAAGTCCGCTCTGCATATACATAATTAATATAGCTACCGGAATTTTCGTAATCAACATTCAAGCGATACAACAGCTTTTTATCAGGAGTCAGTGGACCTGAGAAGTCGATGGAGGATTTATATAAGCTATAACTACCGACACTACCCTCGATTGAGTAGTAAGGTGTACTCAAGGGCTGTTTAGTTATGAGATTATACACCCCTCCCGGCGAGCCATTCCCGTAAAGTACCGAGGCTGGTCCTCTGAGCACGTCTATCCGTTCGATGTTGGCAAGGTCATTTTGAAATGGAGTGCCAATAAAACTAGTGAGGTTATCTCTCAAACCATCTCTGAGACTATTTGAAGCCTCAACATCGAAACCGCGAATAATTACACTCTCGCCTAGGCGGCTTGGTTCGGAGTTCTGACCAATACCAAGATTTCTTAAGACATCGCCAACACGGGTGTCGGCTTGGTCTTCAATCACTTGTCGGGGGACGGATTGGACTGTTTGCGGCACCAACAGGTTCGGTGTCCGCGTTCGAGTTCCGGTAGTTCCATCGGCTTCCCGATAGCTTGAAGTCGGCTCCGCCGTGACAACTATTTCTATCGGTTCGGGGTTTTTTGCTGATGATGGTTTGGGTTTAAGTCTGTCAGCGATGGATGTTGAATTTGTTAAGCCAAACACTAATCCAGAGCTACTATCATATAATTTTAGCTCAGGTACATCTTGAATAGCTGTGACTATTAACCGGATACTACTAGCGTCTACCTGAGTTACTGTCACAGAGCTAATCCCCTTAGCTGGATTTTGTGCTCTGAATGTAGCGCCACTTTTTAGACGCAGTTGAGCATTGGGTATATCAGCAATTAATTGATTGCCTTGTGTTCTCGTATTTGGTTTGAGTGCATCGCTGTGATTAGTGATTAAAATGACTTCAATTCCAGTTGGAGTCTGTTTGAGCTGTACATCCGTCACGGGCACAACTGTAATTGCTTCTGGTGTTGATGGTTGTGGAGTTTTTGATGTCGATTGCACGAGTAAATCTTGGGCTGTCCGAGTCAAATACTTTGTTTGATTGAGACTCTTCACGTCCCGAATTGGGATTACCGATTTAAGTTGAGCAGAAGCTGGTGCAGAAACGAAAACAGCCATGCCTGCTATTTGAAAAAATAATGTCAGCTGAATTTTTGGCAGAATTCTCATACTTGCTCAAAATGCTAAATCAACACAACACCACACGCAGAAGCATCGGCAATTCATCATCCGAATTACCAACTCTACATTACTGATGACAAACCTACTCCCTAGAATTTCTAGAGATTAAAGAGCAGGTCATTACCTGACTTGATTGCCAAAATTAATGGTAAAATCATACCAGTTATCTGTGTTTTTACCAACAAGGTTCTTTTTGGTTGGTAATGAAATGATGACAATTATGCAAACGTTAATTCAGCTTTGACTTTTAAGGCAAAATACTCCTGCTGATTGCTCTTTTCTGTGAGAATGGTGCGGAGCAATTTGGAGATGGAATGTAATTTGCCTTCTCTAGTACAGCTTGGCGGAAATAAACAGACCATTAAACAGCCAAGACTTTACCTTT
>JAQYWN010000837.1 GCA_029379265.1 Rhizonema sp. NSF051 | reverse complement strand
GATAATTATATTTGTTTTCAATATGCTCGTGCATTAGAAGAAATTGGTGGATATCAGGAAGCGATCAAGCAACTAGAAAATATAAAAGTAGAACATCTAACCTCATACCAAGCTAATGTAATTCGCGTCACTCTAGGAAGATTACACTACAGAATTAATTCACCAGAAAAGGGTAATCAATACTTTGAGTTAGCGATCACCAACTCAGATGATAAGGAGAGAACGCTGTTATACGGTGCTAGAAGTATTCTTGTCAGTAATCCTCGTAGCGAAACAGCGGTAGAGATGTTGCAGCAAATTGCAATAGACTCACCACGCTATGCCCAGGCATTTGAAATGCTAACTCTTAATCTAAGTGAGGAAGACTACTTTAACATGGTTAAAACTAATACGCAAAGTGGGTTAAATGATACTGAAGTTCTCAACCGAGCAATATATCACAAGATCGCCAATGAGATTAGTATTCTTAAGGGAATTGCTTATCGGATTTTGCGTCATTCTGAAAGAGAAGATCCTCTATTAAGTGGCATTATTCAAGATATTGAGAATGTCTTTGAGGAGGTAGATAGACGCCGGGCAGTACAAAAGTCTGAAATTGCAACTATCCCTCATGATGACTATGCAAAAATTTTGACTGTGATTTCTAAAACAGCTCATGACATATCGGATTTCGTCAATAATCAGCTTGCCGTCATTGAGTCTAAAACTCGGCGGGCAATGCGTAAATTACAACCTAGTGATGCTCACTATACCCAGTTTGAGAAATTGCTGACGCAATTAGAGCTGACTCAGATCGCTCTCAGCGATTTGAAAGCAATAAACGAAGGCATCACCATTAAAAATCATCGTTTCAATGTGAAAAAACTGTTTGAAAAGTGGGAAACAACGCCTCGAATTGAACAAGCTCAAATTCTTCTAGACATTCAAAATGGCAATTCAAAATTCAATGGCGATGAAGAAAAAATTAAGAGTGCGCTGAATGAACTGGTAGAAAATTCTCTTAAACATAATTCAGAGCATCAGAATCTAGTCATTCGTCTAACCTCCCAGGATGTCATAAATCCATCAGGTATCTGGGGAAGGACAATTCCTGGTGAGCAGAAATATCTATTCATTGAATTTGCAGATAATGGAAAAGGCATTCCAGAAAATAGAAAGGATTGGATTTTTCAGCCTTTGAAAACCTCTTCTCCGGAAGGTAAAGGGAGTGGGTTAGGGTTATTCATTATCCGTAAAACTCTGACCAAGATGAATGGATATATTCGAGAAACCGGACGCAACGGAGCCAGGTTTGAAATTTATATTCCCTACATAAAATAAAAGATACAGTAGCAAAATGCAGATAGAAAACGTTCATTTATTGTTGGTGGAGGACAATCCCCGTTTTTTAAGTGAATTGCTGGAGTGGCTACAAGAATATAACTACCAGCATATCGAAACCGCAACGAGTGTTGCCCAGGCGAAAGAAAAATTGGCTGATCCTTTCGATGTAATTATTTCAGATATGCGAATGGAACAAGATGACAGCGGCTTTGCCATTGTGAGCGAAGTGAAAGCACGAAACCTTTCCTCCGTAGTCATAATTCTGACAGCGAACGATACAGTTGATGATTGTCGTACTGCATTCAAATGTGGAGTATGGGACTACATTTCCAAAAATATGCGAGGAAATGTTTTTGATGTACTGCATGAATCGATTCAACATGCGATTGTCTACTTCAACCGTTGGGGTAATGTTCAAAATGAGCAGTGGATTACCGAAAATTTGGAAACGCTGGAGCAAAACTATTTTGGTCAATATATTGCTGTGATAAACAAAATTGTTATTGATGCAGCAGATACAGAAGAAGCTTTGAAGCAACGAATTGAAGAACGACAACTACGCCGCTTTTTAACAACATTCCGAAAAATTGGTGAGCTACGTCCAATTTCCGAGTTAATAACGTTGTCCGAAAGCGATCGCTTGGAATACAAAAGTACCTTTCAGTGGGATGTTAAGCGCAATTGTGAGAATAAAGATTTAAAATTTAGCACTCTTAAAACAATTGTTGCATTTCTCAACTCTGAAGGTGGAACTCTAATTATCGGAGTTGAGGACAATGGTAATATTTTCGGCCTCAAAAAGGATTTATCTGTATTATCAAATGGGGATATTGACAAACTAGAGCGAACAATTATCGATTCAGTTTGTAATCATATTGGCAAGAATTTTACTCAGAAAATTAAAATTCGGTTTGAAAAAATTAATGGTCAACATGTTTGCGCGATTGATGTGAAAAAATCTGTAAGAAAAGCTTGGTTACAGAGAACTAAAGAAAAGAAATTAGAATTTTATATTCGTATGTCAAACAAATCTGAACCTCTTGAAATCCCAGACATCTACGAACACCTCTAATCCAAATATGTTCCAACATCACAGAAACGCCAGCAACAAATAAGATTATGTCCGGTTGATTAGTATAACTTAGACAAAAATGGACACAAAAGAACCTTAAATGTCTATACAGAGAGACGTTGACATCGTTTTACCTGATTTGTCGATATCTCTGGGCTTCAGGTATTTTTATGCATTTGGTGTATTTCCCTTGCCCTGTAAGGTTCTGAGGCTTATTTCTTTATCAAAAATGTTTAAGTCCCGTTAGTGATAAAAAAGAGAAAAACTCTAAAATCTTCCTCCCCTGCAAGCTTTAAAATAAGTTTTTAACCGGACTTGATATTTAAGGGAATAATTCGGGATAGCAACTCCCGAAAGCTACTTTTATCCAATGCTTTACGATATGGAAACCAACCTTGAGTATTTGTGTTCTTCCGACTCCTTACTCCCTACTCTCCTGAAGACTTTCCATCTCTTCTTCCCAGTTCGTAGACTCCACAACCCATACAAGCTAATATTCCCATACTAATTGACCAACTACGACCCAAACCGACTTCCACGCCCCAATTACATAAAGCACCAACGGCTAGAAAAGGCAAGATACTAAAAAGCGAGGCGTAAAAAGCGTTTTGGGATTCCCGAGCATTGCGAGTCTTTTCAAATTCTGACTTACTGGCGTAAAGCGATCGCTCGGCAAAATTAAACCACCGATTAAGTTGCTCAATAACCCATTCTCCTACTGGGGAAAAACCTAGATACAATGCCAAAGACCATAAACTTACTCCAGCAATGGCGATCGGATCTAAATGAAATTCAAAGGGCAACATTTCAGTCAGCATAGCTTACGGTAGTCCTGAAAAGGGTCAATAGCTTTGTGTAGACGCTAATCTTATATCTTAAACATAAAGTTAAGACATTTTCCATCTATCAGGCAGATACTACTAATTGCCTTACTCCCGCAAATGAGACAGCCATTCCATAGCTTATGCAGCAGGTGAAGGCAACTCAAGTCTTGAAATAGTTGCCACTGTTTAAGTCTACAATAAGCCCATGCTGCTTCGGCTGCCACCCCAGTAGTTCCTGAGTTTGTTGACTTGAAGCCGGGACGTCGATTGCTGCAAAATGGGCGAACCAAGTAAAGTGATTGGCAGCTTCCTCAGGGGTGATGCTGACGACTGGCACTTCTAGAGCGCCGGTCAAGTAATCATTGAGTCCGGGTGGTTGGTGACTGTGAGCGGGTTGACGAGAG
>JAQYWN010000836.1 GCA_029379265.1 Rhizonema sp. NSF051 | reverse complement strand
TTTTGTACTCTTTATTCGCCTACTCCTGGTTTATACCGTAGGTGCAAGATCTGAGTACCCTTGAAAGCGGCTAGACCACCCGTCCAGTGGTCTTAATAGGATCATTCTTAACGTAGAGAATCTCCCTTTCTGTATTCGGCGGTTATGTCGTCTAGCTTTTGTTTTACAGTGTCGTCGAGTTTTACTTCCACCGCCTTGATGGTATCAGCAAGTTGTTCTGGACGGCTAGCACCAATAATCGGGGCAGTGATAATCGGATTAGCCAGCACCCAAGCCACTGCTAGGGTGGTGAGTGACAATCCAGCTAAATCTGCTACTGTGTATAATTCCTTAACAGTATTAAACTCGCGATCGTGCCAATAACGTTCTTGATAACGTTCGGCGGCTGCACCCAAGGTAAAACGAGTTCCTGCGGTGGGACCTTGAGCAAGATTGTGTTTACCACTGAGTAAACCACCTGCCAACGGATTGTAGGAAATTACACCCAGTCCGTCTTCTTGCGCCAGGGGCAACAGTTCTCGCTCAATTTCGCGGAACAACAGATTGTACCGGGGCTGAATCGAGACAAAGCGAGTTAGATTCCGCACATCGGCGCGACCTAAAGCTCGGCTGAGTCGGTAAGCTAAGAAATTAGAAACCCCGATATAGCGTGCTTTCCCGGCACGAACCACCGCGTCTAGAGCTTCTAAGGTTTCATCAAGGGGGGTTGAGGCATCGTCGGAGTGCAATTGGTACAAATCAATATAGTCGGTTCCCAACCGTTTTAGGGAAGCATCGATCGCATCCAGAATGTGTTTGCGCGAAGCACCCTGATCCCAAGGCGCAGGGCCAACTCTGCCTACGCATTTGGTAGCCAGGATAAAATGTTCGCGTTTGCCTTTCAACCAGCGCCCAACGATTTCTTCGGTGCGTCCAGTAGTCGGAAGCCCGCCGCCAAGCGGATAAACGTCGGCTGTATCTAGAAAGTTGATTCCAGCATCGGCGGCAGTGTCGAGGATGTCCCTAGAAATTTCTTCGTTTGTTTGCAATCCGAAGGTCATAGTGCCGAGACAAAGGCGCGAAACGGTCAATCCAGTTTTACCGAGATTGGTGATTGGTAACGTCATGGAGGTGTTCGTAGTTGTTGATTGGAGAAACTTAATCGGGACGCGGCAGTTGGCGCAGCTTATGAGCAGTATCCAACTCACTATTGTTTTTTCTGCCATATCCCCAACCCAAGAGGCGACGATATTCACCCATGATGCCACTTTCAATTAAATCATCCTCATTGACTGCAACATTGGTATGAGATTGGGGCGCAACATAGAGCGCATCTGCCGGACAATATGCCTCACACATGAAACAAGTTTGACAATCTTCCTTTCGGGCAATCACGGGTGGTTGGTTGGGTACGGACTCAAAAACATTGGTAGGACAAACTTGGACACACACATTGCAATTGATACAGAGTTGATGGCTGACAAGCTCGATCATGATACTCCTGCTAAAACTTTGATACAGAGGATGTGGTTTGAGTGGTTAGTACTAGTGGTGTAGCAGGAGCATCCCTGATCCAATCACGCCTCACCCAAAGCATTTCTAGGCCGCCGGTTGCTTGATAATAACGCTGAAAAGGATCTGTTTGAGGATAGTCCACGCGAATATGTTCGCAGCGCGTTTCCGTGCGATGTAAAGCGCTAAAATATGCCCATCGCGCTACAGCTGTGAGAGCCGCAGCTCGACGAGAAAATTCCACATCGCGCACGGTATCTTGTTTCGGGTTCGCTTGTACCTGCTGCCACAGCGTTTCTAATTCGGCGAGGGAATCCAGAAGTCCATGCTCACAACGCAAGTAATTCTTCTTTAACGGGAACATCTGTGCTTGTACACCGCGCACAATCGCCTCGCTATCGAATGTTTCGGAAGCGGAGTCCGGAGATCGCAATCCGGCTTGACCAGCAGGACGTACAACCCGTTCATGGGCATGAGCGCCCAGACTTTTAGCAAAGGCAGCAGATCCAACTCCTGCCCATTGTCCTGTGGAAATTGCCCAGGCGGCATTAGGACCACCACCTCCAGAAGCTAAACCGGCTAAAAACTCCCGCGATGCAGCATCACCAGCAGCGTAGAGTCCTGGAACCTTTGTACCGCAACTATCATTCACAATCCGAATTCCACCTGTACCACGGACTGTACCTTCTAAAATCAGTGTTACAGGCACTCGTTCTGTGTAGGGGTCAATGCCAGCTTTTTTATACGGTAGAAAAGCGATGAAATGAGACTTTTCAATCACTGCCTTGACTTCAGGTGTGGCGCGATCCAAACGGGCATAAACAGAGCCTTTCAGGAGTGCATTGGGGAGAAAAGATGGATCGCGACGACCATTGATATAGCCACCAAGATCATCGCCTGCTTCCGAGGTGTAACTAGCCCAGCCAAAGGGAACACCTCGTGTCACGGTGGCATTGAAAGCGGTCGAAATGGCATAGTGATTAGAAGCTTCCATACTGGAGAGTTCGCCGCCAGCTTCCACTGCCATCAGCAGTCCATCACCTGTATTAGTATTGCAACCTAATGCTTTACTCAAGAATGCACAACCGCCATTTGCCATGACTACTGCACCAGCGCGAACGGTATAGGTACGATGATTTTGCCGCTGCACACCTCTTGCTCCAGCCACTGAGCCGTCGTCAGCCACTAAAAGCTCTAGAGCAGGACTTTGGTCGAGAATCTGAACACCAACACGCAAGAGATTTTTGCGAAGTACCCGCATATATTCAGGACCATAATAACTCTGGCGCACGGATTCCCCGTTTTCTTTGGGGAAACGATAGCCCCAACCTTCCACCAGTGGCAAACTGAGCCAAGTTTTTTCGATAACACGCTCGATCCAGCGTAAGTTGGCTAGGTTCTTTCCTAAGCGATAACGCTCCCATAAAACTTTGTCCCAATTTTCAGGACTTGGAGCCATGATGCCATTGCCACTGGCAGCAGCAGCACCGCTCGTACCCAGAAAACCTTTATCAACAATGATGACAAGTGCACCTTGGGATGCGGCTGCCCATGCTGCCCATGCTGCGGCAGGACCACCACCAATTACCAGCACGTCAGCAGTTAATTGTAGTTCATTTTCGCTATGGACTGTTAGCAATTCTTTGTCCTCCTTTTTGGCAGTCAAGTTTATACTTTGCCACTGTTGACTGCTGCCACGATAAGTTGGCTGATTTTTTACTGAATGTGTACAGCAAATTTCTTTTATTATGATACTCTAATTGTTAGTTAGTCAAACATTAATTATTGCAAACTAATTCCTCCTATCAGTAATTAGAGCCAAAAGGTAGGTTTTTTCAACGGTTATGAGCTTGTTTGTTTCTCACGAATATTTAGGACTGCTATGTACAGCAGTTAGATACTATATGTGTAAGAGAGTGTTTGAAAAGTCGGCTATGTTGTAAAAAAGCTCTTTCAGTATACGCGCTCGTATAGATAATAAACAGCACCGAGAAAGCGACATGACTAAAGCTTACCCCAGTAACCTGACCCGCGCACAATATGAATTTCTCAGTGACCTGATTCGGTGAACCCAAGCCGGGTGGTCGCAAGCGTGAAGTCGATATGTGGGAAGTCCTCAAAGTTAAAAATTTAATAA
>JAQYWN010000835.1 GCA_029379265.1 Rhizonema sp. NSF051 | reverse complement strand
GTATTCAGTTGAAGATTTACCTATTCAAATAATGGATACTTAAGTCTGCTTCAGCAGACTCAGTAGATAGTAGTTGGCACAATATAAAGACAGGGGTCAACTTTGCATAACTCGATTTTGTCCTATTTGTAATTCTTGAGAAAATTATGGAAATTCTACAAATTAAGTCTCTTCGAGAGATTGATGAATTAGTTGCCCTAAAATTAGGCTGGATTGAATCATCATATGAATGTGAATGTAGTCAATTTACGGTGGGGGCTCAATGGAATTACGGCTCTGAGACCTACACCATTGAAATAAAACATCTGTTTCCAAGAGAAATTGTGGAAGCGGGAGAGGAAGAGGAGTGGGCAGACGCGCACCTCCATTGGTATGAAAAAAATGGCGGTACAACCCAGTTTAGTAGTTATTGGGATGATACGGAATTACTGCTTAAAGAGTGTGACCGTTGTGGCTTAATAATTGAATTGACAAGAGACAACAAAATTACTTCATGTTCAATTAAACGTGGCAGTAAAACAGTAAAGTCAACTACGCATACAGGCAGTCCTTATAATATTCCCCAGTCTGGATGTTTACCGCTCGCTATATCAATAGCATGGCTTCTTTGGCATGACATCGAAATAGAGTTTAGTAATACGCTTGAATATGCTTCTTAAAAAAATCAAAAAACAAAACTAATTGAGGCTTTAGAAATATTGCCATCCCATTGGCTCATAGTACCAGCACAGGGGAAAAGACCATTGGGGTATCAGTGGGAGCAATATCCCCTAACTCCCCAATGCTTACGAGATGAACTGGCTCGTACTGGGAAAGTTTTGGTGCGCGATCGCTCAAGCTCATTCTACCAAGTCCAACCCTCAGGCATTGGCTTACTGTGCGGTCAAAACTCCCTTGAGTTCCTAATAGCTGTAGATTGCGACGGGATTAGTGCTTACGACAAAATTAAAGTGATCGCTCCTGAGCCATTACCCCAAACCGTGGCATTTACCTCAGGGCGACACGCCAGGGCGCAGTACCTATTCAAAATCCCGAAGCTTCCTCAAAGGCTTAGATCCAGGAAAATCAACACCGCTCCCCAGGAAGCCTTGGAGATTCGAGGCACAAACTTACAATCTGTGCTACCACCATCAGTACACCCCGAAACTGGATATTATCGCTGGTTGCCTGGATGTAGCCCTAATGAAATGGAAGTAGCGACTTCCCCGGAGTGGGTGATTGAGCAAATGCTTGAGAAAAAGCAGGCACCCGCTCTGGCAACAGTACCTAAGGAACCTGAACCTGATCCAAAGAAACCAAAACTCAGTCATCAACACTACCACATACAACCAACGGGTATTGATGTGGATAAAGCACTGTTACTTTTGGAAGTGATTCATCCTAAATTTGCGGATGATTACGACAGTTGGATCAAAGTGGGGATGGCGCTCAAATCAGTAGATCCAGATCTCCTGAAAGCTTGGGAAGAGTGGAGCCAATTGTCTCCCAAATACAAACCGGGGGAGTGCGGATACAAATGGGAATCCTTCAACAAATGGGGGATTACCATTAGAACACTCCACCAGTTTGCAAACTTTTCCCAATGAAAAAGTAGAAGGAAATTGTCGCAAAGCTACTGCCCTAGGGGATACTCTGAACGGCAGACTTTGCGCAAGCATTTGCCGCTTACGCGACCTCTTTTTGAAGAATTAGAGGTCGCGTTATGCAACAAATAGACGCGCGAAATCTGCCGGACAGAAGATTCTGTCCGGCGAGTTTCGCACAAATGCTGGAATTTGTAGAAAAAAGTGAACACAATTTCAAGCAGAGTGCCAAGTATCTACCCTTTAATCCAAACTTTTCTGAAGAGAGAAGAGTGGGTCGGCAATTTCATCTACTCATGCAACAGTTAATGATGGGATTGCCTGTAGAACCATTTCTAGAAACTTATCCCGAAATGGATCACTGGGTCAATCAACTGTATCCGATAATCAGCAGTCCTACTCAAAAGCAGTGCAATGTTAATAAAGGAAAGTTGATCAAAGATTGGTATCTCATTGCTCATTATGACTTGCTAATTGAAGAAGCAGAGAAAGTTATAACTGTGGATTGGAAAACTGGGAAATATATTCCCGAGAATCTCGAAGATTTATGGCAAACACAACTCCGACTATTCATCTTAGCAGAAACACAAGATATTCCTGCTGAAAATATCTTCATCATCTATTGCTTCGTTAGTGAAGACGAATTCCCATGTCTTTACCAATTCAACTACAGCCTAGAAAAACATGAGACATTCATAGAACGATTGGCAATGACTTTATCCAAATTACCAACTAATAATAGCGAGGAATCGTTTTCATCAAACTTACATGTAGAAACAAGCGAATACTCATTGAATCTACAAAAGTTATTCAAAGGTGAAATGAGTACGTCTGAATACCTAGCTACTATTCCGGAAGTCGAAATCTAGAAATTAAACCAATGGATATTACACGAGTGCAACTGAATTCTGAGGGATGGAATCTCAACATCCTATCAGCAAGAGTCGCCACAATCACAGATCCAGTAGGAAATCGAAAGGTTTCCTACTTCGGATTTGAGACAAAAGAAAAGGCAGTGAAATTTCAGCAATGGCTTATCGAAAATGAACAATGTTCTGCTGCCAGTGTGAGAAAGGCAGAGCGATTGTCAATGGATTTCGAGTGCAAATCATGGGGAGTGCCAACAGAACTCATTCTGGAATTGGCACAACGTTGAACACCAAATAATCTAACCACTTCATACCAATATATACCAATTAAATATCTTCGGTGCACCTCCGAGATAAGACGCAAAGCTCGCGGGAGAGAGTACTCTCGTGACCAGACTTTGCGCTACGCGCCGTCTTTAAGAGAAAAAGTGCGGAGCATTTATCATGACTTATTGTTCATCCTCGTCGATAGAGGTGTGTGTAACTAAAATGCTCGCACACCTCAAACGTCGCAATAACTCCAAAATCAAAACAACTACTTGCATCATTTCACTTAACAAAAATCATGAAAATATCACATTCTTTCACGGCTCATATTAACGCTCAAACATACATCACAAATTATAGCAATAGCGAGGGCGATCGCCAGCTATGTTGCTTCATTGAGGATGGCGAAACTATTTCCCTGAGTTTCGGTGCGGATAGTACACAGAAGCTAACTGAAACTATCCAAAACCTTCAGCAAATATATCAAATTCTGTGTGAGCGCCGTCAACAGCAAATAAAGAAAGAACTAGATTCGATTCCTAAGATTTTAGCTTTCGATGACGCAATTGGTTTCTAACTGTTCTAATTACCCACTTTAAAACAATGGCTAAAACAAACAAACAACCCGCAGCACAAACCCAAGAGACTACTACAATCCCTGAAACCGTTGTACCCCAGGAAACTACTACAATCCCTGAACCCGCAGCGCAAGCTCAAGAAACTGCGGCAATTCAAGAACCTCAGGAAAAGGATGAGTTCTGTTCTACAGAATTTGTAGATCCTGATGCAAAACTGCCGCGTATTCAAGCCCTGCGAGGCGTATCTGCTGATACCTGCGGATATTTCGTGGGTATAGAGCAAATGGCGTCTGCTGGTTGGCTAGATTTCAATGAAGAACAAATCATCACTTACACGT
>JAQYWN010000834.1 GCA_029379265.1 Rhizonema sp. NSF051 | reverse complement strand
GCCATGTGAAGCTGTAATAACCTCTCTAGGAAAGAGTTTTAAAAAAACTTGCGCTGTTTAACCTTACAGCAATTATTTGAGAATCGAAAGCATTGTTGTACTGGCTTTCAGAGAATTCTAACCTTGAAAATTAAAGTCAATATCGATATAAAATTCATTCAGAATTAGTGGAAATCATGGGTGCGATGCTTACGCTTTCAGCAATACAAAACCCAAAATTCTAGGCATCGTTATCCATGATTAAGGTTGGATACAAAAATTGACTTAGACTGCCAGTGCATATGAGCAAAGGCTGAAACTTAAAGCGGGTAATATCAAGATGATATGGTAAACAATGG
Organism: Rhizonema sp. NSF051; assembly: GCA_029379265.1. Classification (GTDB taxonomy): domain Bacteria; phylum Cyanobacteriota; class Cyanobacteriia; order Cyanobacteriales; family Nostocaceae; genus Rhizonema. The sequence goes on along the minus strand of JAQYWN010000834.1, from coordinate 3,303 downwards.
ATTTCATAAGACAAACTTCTGGTTTAAGCAAAATTGATACGGGGAAAAACTCCCTCTGGTTCCAAAATTGGAAGGCCAGATTTTAATGCATAGTCCCTGCTTAAGAAGGAGAAATTACGCTGGGTTTCTGCAATGCCCAACTGATCCAAAATCCTGCCTGAGGCTACTGGGGTATAGGGTTGCAAAGCAATTCCAAGTTGTCTGATGATTTCAGCTAGAACGTAGAGAACAGTTTCCATACGATAATAATCTGTCTTTTTTAGTGTCCAAGGAGCTTGCTCATCTATATAAGCATTAGCGGCAACGGCTAGTTGAACAATCTCACCAATTGCACGGTTAAATTGCATAATCTCAGAGTGTTTTCGTAACTTCCCTAATAATGTTTCATCACAAGTATTTAGCAAGTCGTAATCAACTTTTTGCAATGTATTGCAATTTGGTATAAGTCCTTTACAGTTCTTATAAATCAGACATAATGTACGTTGCACCAGATTACCAATAGTATTGGCAAGCTCTGAATTAATACGGATGACAGCAGATTCATCGGAAATATTTCCGTCCTGACCAAAGGTAATTTCACGCATCAGAACATAGCGAGTGGCATCAGATCCATATTTATTAATCAAATCTTGAGGTGAAATAACATTTCCAAGACTTTTTGACATTTTCTCACCATTATTCAAAATATGGCCATGTCCATGTATCACTCTTGGCAATGGTATTTCGGCAGATATCAAAAACGCTGGCCAATAAATGGCGTGAAAACGCACAATGTCTTTGCCGACCAAATGTACATCGCATGGCCAAAAGCGATTATATAGGGGCGCATTACGTTCCGGGTAATCCAACGCACTCAAATAATTGATTAGAGCATCAACCCAGACATACATAACGTGTCTATCGTTTCCAAGTACAGGGATGCCCCAGGTAAAACTAGTGCGTGATATTGATAGATCATGTAATCCTTGCTTAACAAAATTGATCACCTCATTTCTACGAGAAGCTGGCTGAATCATATCTGGGCGTACTTCGTAGAGCTTTAGCAGCCTGTCGGTATAGGCAGATAGCCGAAAAAAATAGCTTTCTTCAACCATCCACTCGACCTCAGTTTTTGAATCAATGGCTATGCGTTTTCCATCTTCTGAAATTGTCACCTCATTTTCACTATAAAATGCTTCGTCACGGATTGAATACCATCCTTCATATTTTCCAAGGTATATATCTCCTTTTTCTTCTAGTTTTTTCCAAAATAGTTGGGCGGCTCTCTTGTGACGGTTTTCAGTTGTACGGATAAAGTCGTCATTACTAAGGTTCAAGTTTCTGTTCATTACTCGAAACGTATCTGAAATAGAATCCACATACTTCTGTGAATCAATTTTATTTTCTTTAGCTTTTTGTTGTACTTTCTGCCCATGCTCGTCCATGCCTGTGAGAAAATATACATCGTAACCATCTAATCGTTTAAATCGAGCCATAACGTCAGCGCAAATATTTTCATAGGCATGTCCGATATGCGGAGCAGCATTTGCGTAATGGATCGCCGTTGTAATGTAGAAACTTTCTCTTTTCATAAAATTCCAAATATTTTAAGATAAACCTTTTTGCTGTAACAATAATTACAAAAAAGGATCTTCCGGGAAATCCGTGTTATGTTTCCTCTTGCGCTCAAGCTCAGTAATATTAGCGCTGATTGCACGTACAGCATAGAGTTTATTCTTGGCAGAATAAAGGCTTGCTATACCATCAAATTTTTTCGGAAAACTAGGAGTATAGTTCCCGGCACTTAGAATTTCACTAAAATACTTATGCTTTCTCATGTTTAATTGTTTATTTCTTAGACTTAGAACTTTAGCTTTATTCCCTGTGCAAGTCCCTTGCGTGCCTCTAAAACAATCTTCAATTATAGAAAGCATTTCGGCTTCGGCCTTCTTTATAGCTATGTCTTGTGAGAAATGGAAAGCTGATCCAGCAGCAAAAAAGTTTAAATCTCTATCATATCCTATAGAAATTATGGCTAAACCTTGATTTGATGCATGCGCAATTACATTAGTAACGGTAACGTCATATTCAGAAAGTTGGTATACATTTAATAACTGATATATTGATTTCGTGTACCAAAATTGTGCGCACCAATATCTTTCCAAAACTTCAAATTTAGCGTTTTGAATAGCGTGAAATAAACTAACATGAATTGCCAAGCCATTAGCAGATAATGGTAAATCACTATATAATGATCTTCCCCCAATAGAAACATTGTCTATGTGTATTCGTCCAATTTTATTCAGACTATTACAATCTAGTAGATCAACATAGCAATCATTACATAAATATCTCAGAGTTTGCTGCTGCCCATAAAAACGCTCTAACACCTCATATCTTGAGCGCATAACAGCATCTTGGACATTCTCACTAAAAGCATAACCGAGAATTATTTTCTTTGAATTTATGCAAACGCCAGACTTTGAAATATGGTAGTTTTTGAATGCAGAAGAATAAAATACGCTATTAATTTCCTTACTGTAAATATCAAGCATCTACAGTAGATATTGATGCTGTCTTCAACATGGAACTAAATATTATCTGACCGTTTTCTGTCATCCTTGCATAGCTAGAAATGGTTTTATGTCCTTTCAAAATTTTTTTTTCTAAGTCCAATATGTAACTTTTTAGATGTTCACTAGCTTCAAAAATATTTGCGGTTAAAATTTTCTTTAAAGTATAAATAATCCGGCTCAGAACGAATGTTGCGTGATATATACCTAATAAAGGGCGAATATCCTGACGAATAGGTGCCGGGTATCTATCAGTGGAGTTGATAACAAGGGAATCAAATGCAAGTATGGTGTTCAAATACAAATGTGACATTTCGTGAACAAGGTGGTCAATAAAATATAATTTATCATTACTCAAAAGGGGTGCAGAAGCAAAAACTGTTCCGTAAAAATGAGGGGATGTAACTGCAACAATATGGCGACCCTTACCAATAACAATATTAGAAATGAGTGTCTTTATTCCATCATGAATCTCTGGAACAGTGTCTCTGATTGTATCTAAAGCTTCTCTACACGCTGCTTTACTTAGAAGGAATTTTTCTTGGCGTAGAGAAGAAAAGGACGGGTATGCATATCCATCTTTTACCAAAGAGTTCAATTGTTCTTTCATAACAAGGGAATGCCACCCTTCATCCACGAAAGGTTGAATTGACAAAGAGGTGGAAAGATATCCTTTATTCAATGTTAAGATTAAATCATTTAAGTAAGATTTATCGGGCATTGAGGATGTGCTTTTGCATCTATTCAAATA
>JAQYWN010000833.1 GCA_029379265.1 Rhizonema sp. NSF051 | reverse complement strand
GTTAATAATAACCTTATGTAACATTCTTGAGATAGATTGAATGAACTCTCGTGGGATATAAAAGGTAAGCATAAACATTATGTATGATGCAATTAATGTCCTATAGGATGTAAACATCAAGAAATACTAGCCGTAAAACTCATGGCAGACCAAATGCAGTGGACAAACGCCCTATCAACTCGCCCTTCTCTAGAAGCGGCTGTTGCAGATGTGGTACAACGGGCTCGTTCTTCGTTGACGGCACCTGCGGATTTAGGACTGGTGTTCATTTCGTCTGCTTTTACAAGTGAGTATTCCCGGCTTATGCCTCTGCTCGCCGAAAAACTCTCAGTGCCTGTGTTAATTGGTTGTAGTGGTGGCGGTGTTATTGGGACTTCGTCTTGGGGGCAAACTCAAGAACTGGAAGCAGAACCAGCCTTATGTCTAACTTTGGCACATCTTCCTGGAGTGAATGTTCAAGCCTTTCATGTTGTGACAGAAAAATTACCCGATCTGGATGGGCCGCCAAATGCTTGGATCGATTTGACTGGTGTGCCTCCGTCACCAACTCCTCAGTTTATCTTGCTCTCTGATTCTTTCTCTTCTGGAATTATCGATTTATTGCAGGGGTTAGATTATGCTTATCCCGGATCGGTAAAAGTGGGGGCACAGGCAAGCGGTGGCGGTATTGGGGGTTCCATTGGTTTATTTTGTAATGATCGCTTGTATCGGGAAGGAACAGTTGGCTTAGCTTTGAGTGGCAATATTGTTTTAGAAACTATTGTTGCCCAAGGATGCCGACCGATCGGGAAGCCGTACCAAGTGACAAAAGGCGAACGCAATATCATCTTGGAACTCGACGAACAAGTGCCACTGGTGGTGTTACGAGATTTGATTGCCAATCTCAGTGAAGAAGACCGAATACTGGCACAGCACTTTCTGTTTGTGGGCGTGGCAATGGATGAATTCAAGCAAGATTTGCAGCAGGGAGACTTTTTAATTCGTAATATATTAGGCGTAGAACCATCAGCAGGGGCGATCGCTATTAACGATTATGTCCGTCCCGGGCAACGTCTACAGTTCCATCTGCGCGATGCGAAATCTTCTGCTGAAGATTTGGAATTCCTCCTTTTGAGGTATCAACAACAAGTTTCCACACCTAATGCCTTTGGCGCTTTTATGTTTTCCTGTATGGGGAGAGGCGAAGGATTGTACGGAAAACCCAATTTTGATTCTCAAATCTTTCAGCGCTACCTCAACGATATTCCTCTCACAGGCTTTTTCTGCGGCGGTGAAATTGGTCCTGTTGGTGGCAGTACCTTCCTACATAATTACACTTCTGTATTTGGAATTTGTCGAGAAACGGAGAGTGGGGAGTAGGGGCGGGTTTAATGAGAGAGGAAGGAGTAAGTAAACGTAACGTCCTGTCAAACCCGCCCGTACATGAGCCAAAGCTAAAAAGTTTTAGAGGGTGTGTGAGTAAACGCAACGTCCTGTCAAACCCGCCCGTACATGAGCCAAAGCTAAAAAGTTTTACTGATTCCTCACTCCTGTAAGAGCGCTGTGAGAAGCCCCCGTTATACCCTTCCTGTTAACGGTGGGAGAACCTGCGCTCTTCTAGAGCAATAGTGTTGTGTTGTTATCGATCAAGGACAGAGAACCTGTTGGAGAGATTGCGCCATATTTTTCAAAGTAGTGGCGGAGATCTTGGGGAAAGTCGGTATAATCCAAGACAGCATCTCCATCAGCAATATTTGCCCAGAAATCTCGTAAGGTTGGAGCTAGTTCTTGTGCTTGAGCTAATGATAGGTTTAAAGGAGGTAAAGTCAGTAGCTTGACTAGAAAGGGGAAACTGCGATCGCCCATCCACTGACGCGAAGCTTGTTGCAAATTGGGAAAATCAGGTACTGATTTCACTCGATACGATAAAACTTGCAACCATTCTCTACCGTAATTATCCTGACGATACTCCAAAACTCGATAAGGGTGAGGAAAGCTTACTAAAGAACCTGTCGTTATATCGTAGACTCCCTCAGAATACGCAACATCTTGAACGTGCAAATGTCCTGTAAACACCAGTTTTACCTTATGTTGTCGCAGCAATTGCAGCAGTTCGGAGGCATTTTCTAACATATAGCGATGTGCCATAGGGTGGCGTGACTGATCTGGCAAATGCTCAACGACGTTGTGATGTACCATTATTAGTACTAATTCATCATCAGTCGCGGCCAACTCCTCTTCTAACCAACTTAACTGTTTGTCATCCAAACGCCCGACCTGCTCTCCCTGTTCATTAAAATTGTTAGAATTTAAACCAATCAGCCTGACTCCGGGCAATAATTGACAGGAATAGTAAATGTTTTCAGGATTGCTGTATCCGAATTTATGATAGTAATACGGGAAATTATTGAAAGCAATAGATTGCTCCGAGGCCATCATCACAGGAACGTCATGATTCCCAGGAACAACATAAACCGGGAAAGGTAGCTCAGACAAGCGCTTGTGTAACCAGTTATGATTATCTGGTTCACCATGTTGGGTTAAGTCTCCTGGTAGTAAAAGAAAATCTAAATCAAGTTGTGTTAAATGTTCTAATACACTTTCTAACGCTGGGATACTGACTTCCACCAAATGAAAACGACTGGGATGATTCCAGATTGTATGGGGAAGCGCAATGTGTAAGTCGCTAACTATAGCAAAGCGAAAATTAGAAATCATTGAATTAAAAGTAATTTTAAAAGTTGGGGATCAATCCTTTCAAAACGAGTATAACCTTAATAGCAGTTTCATTTGAGTGGTGAAATACTTGTAAAGACTGTTAATAGGTAATGAGTCATGGGTGATGGGAAAAAATAATTCCTTTTTTCCCACTACCAGCTTCCAAGTTGAGTTATATAGATAAGGAGAATCAGTCTTTGGTACGTGTCCGCCGAGTCCGTCAACATGTTAATCCACTTTCACAAAAGTATCAAACACCCCTCGCTCCTATTGAGTGGGAAAAAGTTTATAGTCAGTTAAATCAACCATTCCACCTGGATATTGGATGTGCATGGGGAGGCTTTTTGTTAGATATGGCGCAGGTGGAAACGAACTGGAATTTTCTCGGTTTGGAAATTAGAGAAACGTTGGTACACAAGGCAAATAAGTGGCAGGATGAGTTGGGATTGACTAATCTGCACTATTTGTTTTGTAATGTAAATAATTCATTAAGACCTCTTTTATCTTCTCTACCCACCGGGACTTTACAACGCGTTACAATTCAATTTCCCGATCCGTGGTTCAAAAACCGCCATGCCAAACGGCGAGTCGTGCAACCAGAGTTAGTGCAAGAATTGGCAGATTATTTGGTGCCGGATGGAATTGTATTTTTACAATCTGATATTGAGTTTGTGGCAGTAGAAATGTGCGATCGCTTTGCTGCACATCCAGCTTTTCGTCGATGGGGTACAGGAGAATGGCTTGCAGAAAACCCGCTCCCAGTAGCTACAGAAAGAGAATTATATACTCTTAAGAAGGGTGAACCTGTTTATCGTGCTATTTTTGAAAGAGTTAGAAGTTCCTAACTCATATCTTGCACAAAGCCGAATAAACTCAGAAAAAGCAGATTAAAAGTACAAAAATGAGACATTAGAGGCAGTGTCAAGGTTATTCACTACTTAGATA
>JAQYWN010000832.1 GCA_029379265.1 Rhizonema sp. NSF051 | reverse complement strand
AACATATACAGATAAGTTTTTAAAAACTATAACTTGACAATACTAGGGTTGGCTTTGCAGTATACATGAGAAGAGCGAATAGCAGTCAGTGTTTTCAGAGGAACGAGAGAAATGGCTACAGCACATCAGCCAGAGAATAAAACTAAGCAAGTCCGTACTGTGGGAGAGTTGGTGGACGATATCCAAGCTCTGACTACTGAAATCCAAGAGTTATATTGCTTAGACGCGATCCCCTGGATTATAGGAGTCTCTTGGGGTAAAGATTCCAGCGCTGTATTGCAACTGATTTGGAATGCGATCGCAACTCTTGCTCCAGAAAAACGAACCAAAACAATCCACGTTATTACAACAGACACACTGGTAGAAAACCCTGTCGTCTCTGCTTGGGTTCGTAAATCTATCTCAACACTGAAGTCCGCAGCAACCAAACAGGAAATACCAATTGAAGCTCATTTGCTTCAACCAGTGGTTCAAGACACATTTTGGGTGAACTTGATTGGCAAAGGCTACCCAGCACCGCGTAACCAATTTCGTTGGTGTACTCAACGCTTGAAAATTAATCCAGCTAACCACTTTATCCGTGAGATGGTGAGAGCAAACGGCGAAACAATTCTTGTTTTGGGGACTCGCAAAGCTGAAAGCAGCAAACGTGCTGCTACCATGCAAAAACACCAAATTGGTAGGGTGCGCGATCGCCTCAGCCCAAATGCTAGTTTACCCAACTCTCTCATTTACAGCCCCATTGAAGACTGGAGTAACAATGATGTTTGGATCTACTTAAATCAGTGTGAAAATCCTTGGGGACGCAGCAATAAAGAACTATTCAATCTGTACCGAGGTGCGACAGCAGATAATGAATGTCCCTTAGTTGTTGATACCTCCACTCCAAGTTGTGGCGATTCTCGCTTTGGCTGCTGGGTTTGCACAATGGTGAGTAAGGATAAATCAATGGAAGCGATGATCCAAAATGACCAAGAAAAAGAATGGATGCAGCCACTACTGAATATTCGCAATGAATTAGATATTGAAAATGATCATGATAAAAGAGACTTCCGACGTATCTGGGGAAATGTCCAACTCTTTGAGCGTAATATCGATGGAGAAATCTCAGTAGAACCAATACCAGGTCCCTATACCAAATATTGGCGCGAGTATTGGTTAAGAAGAGTCTTAGAAGCGCAAACACAAATTCGTCAGACTTGCCCAGAAAATATGCAAGATATCAACCTGATTACTACAGAAGAATTAAGTGAAATTCGACGTATTTGGTTAGAGGAAAAACACGAGTTTGATGATAGTTTACCCCGGATTCATCAGGAAACGACAGGCGAACTTTTCATTGACCCGCGTCCTCATGCTGGAAAAAGCTTGCTTGGTAGCGATGAATGGGTTGTTCTAGAAGAAATATGTGATGATGATGTCATGCACTTAGAACTCATGGCAAAACTCTTGAACACCGAATATCAATATCATAAAAAATCGCGACGAGGAGTATACTATGCATTAGAAAAATGTTTTGAGACGAGTTCTCGTTCCCGAGAAGAAGCGATCAAAAATGCTCACTTGAAAAGGGATTTAAAAGAAGCAGTTGATAAAATTGATGTCGAAAAGGTCAAACAGTTAACCTTAGGAGATGTTACCACCGAACAGCTGACTGTAGAATCTCCAAATAACTTATCTGTTGAATCCACTGCCCAACAGCCAACTTGGAAAAATATTAAATTCAAAAAATAAGTATGTAACCTTTTTGTTTTTATACCTCTACCTAAATATATAGTAACCCGCCCATCATTTGTAAAATTCTCTCTTTCTTTTCTCAGCGTTCTTGGCACGGACAGATTCTTACGGAGGGAAACCCTCAAAGCAGCACTGGTCTCACCTCCTGCGAACTGTCTTTATCTTGGCGGTTCATTCAAAATAATTTTCACGACTCATTGAGAAACGCTACAAGATACCAAGTTAGTGGTTAGAAATAAATAGAGTCATTTGCCCTTGTTATTTACACGATAAAAATGACATATAGCAAATGAAAAACATAACATTTATTTGTACTTATCTACAGTGATATTTCTTGAACTCGTACTGCAAAACTTTGGTCCTTATATCGGTCGTCAAGTCATCAATCTTGATCCACGAGAGAATAGCGATCGCCCCATTATCCTTCTAGGAGGGATGAACGGAGGCGGGAAAACAACATTAATGGATGCCATTCGCCTGGCGCTTTACGGACATCGCGCCCAATGTTCTACCCGTGGTAATTTAAGTTATGATAATTTTCTAAAGCAATGTGTCAATAGTCATACTCAACCATTTGAAAAGACTCAAATTGAATTGGCTTTTGAACATATTGAAAACTCTCAACCAGTCAAATATAGAATAGTAAGAAACTGGTCAAAAAACCCAAAAGATGGTAAAGACAGTTTAGGAATTTTTAGTGAAGAAGATAAAACCTGGGGTATTGATTCATTAGTTAGTATTTGGGATGAATATATTGAAAATATATTACCCTTAGGCATTTCTAACTTATTTCTCTTTGATGGCGAACAAGTAAAAGAATTAGCAGAACAGGAAATACCACCACAGATTGTTGTGGACGCCATTAGCGGGCTTTTAGGATTAGAATTAGCAGAACGTTTGGCTGATGATCTAGAAATTTTAGTGAACCGCAAACGCAAGGAACTGGCTGATACAAAAGACTTAGCAAACCTTGAGGAAATTGAACAGAAGTTACGACACGATAAAGAGCAACACAATTTCGAAATAAAAGTAGTTGCGTCTCTACAAGAAAAGCTAAAAGAAGCCGAGTCTCACTCCTCAGAAGCCTTGGATAAATTTATTTCTGAAGGTGGTAAAATTGCAGGCGATCGCAGTCAGTTAGAAAAGCAGAAAACGCAAAAAAACACGGAAATAGAGTCAGTCCGCGCCTATATGTGTGAGTTAGCAGCTGATGTTTTACCATTAGCGTTGATTCAACCTTTACTTTCTCAAGTACAAAACACAGCCGAACAAGAAATTTATCGTCAACAGACAAAACTAGCACTAGATATACTGCAAGAACGAGATAAACGCTTAGTTGATAAGATTGCACAACTGGGGATTTTAGAAGAACAGTTAGACAAAATTAAGTTTTTGATTCAGGAAGAAAATAAAGCGATTGAACTAGAAAAAGAAGAAATATGGTTATTAGCAGATGCAGAAAACATCGATTTACTTAATAAGATTAATACTTATTCTTTAGAAACAGCAAGAATAGCTGTCAAAAAGGAAATAGAACTTTTAAACAACAAGCAAGAAGAAATTGATACAGTAGAAAGACAATTGCAGACTGCCGCCTCACCAGAAGCATATCAAAAGCTAGAGAATACACTCAGACAAGCACAAAATCAAGTAGCTGAAGCGAAAGCAGCAAATTTAACAGCCCAACGTCGTGTGATTGAATTGGCAGCAGCAATTGAAAAGTCAAAAAAAGATTTACAGCAATATGGTGTTCAAACTATTGAACGCTATAACAAAGAACACATAATTACCGCATCTGCTAAAGTCCAAGAAACACTCAAACTTTTTCGTAAACGCCTTACCCTGAAAAAACTTAATACTGGAGTTTAGACTACCGCAAGACAAAATGACTCAGGAACACTGAGTGGACAAGC
>JAQYWN010000831.1 GCA_029379265.1 Rhizonema sp. NSF051 | reverse complement strand
GATTAATATATACAGCTTATGTCAATCAAATTTAAGTTCTCAAATGAGATTAACCCAACTTGCAATTGAACACATATGTGGGCGTTTATATTTGGTAGTTGTTCTTTCCTCCCATTAATCAATACCAGCACAGATCTATATAATTAACGAACAGATGTTCTTAAAAGCTGAGCATTAGTACTTGCATAATAAAGAGTGACAATATATAATAATTGATTTTTAACTATACGTATTGCTAAATTGGCATTTTAAATTTCAGAAAAATGAATCTAAATGAATTTAGACGAAAATATAGGGTAGCGAAAAGGGACATTTTTTTCTTCATTTTTTCCTGCCCGCACTGTACTCCTTAAGGGGTGTCTAATGTGGGTAGTTGACATTTAAATTTGACGGAATTTTTGTCTTGAGAGTTGCCTTGGTAATGAACAATTGAACGGACTGTGTTACGATAATTTATTCGTGTGTACGTACAGAATTATCCTGACTTATGACGGATGTATTCTTCGGTAAAAGTAAATTAAAAATCATACATAACGTATCCTCCACGTTTACTGAAATTATAATCATATTCAAAAAAGAGAATGATGCAAGCAGAATATCGGCAACGTCGCGAACAATTAATGACCAAAATTGGTAATGCCGTTGCAATTTTTCGCAGTGCGCCAACGGCGGTGATGCACAATGATGTTGAATACGCTTTTCGTCAAGAAAGTGATTTCTTTTATCTGACTGGATTCAACGAACCACAAGCAGTAGCAGTTTTAGCCCCACATCATCCAGAACATCAGTTTATCCTGTTTGTGCAACCGAAGGATCGCGAACAGGAAGTTTGGAGTGGTTACTTATGTGGAGTAGATGCGGCAAAGGAAGTTTATGGTGCATCGGTTGCTTATCCAATCGCGGAACTTGATGAAAAGTTACCGCAATATTTGGAGAAAGCCGATCGCATTTACTACCATTTGGGACGCGATCGCAATTTTAACGACAAAATCCTCAATAATTGGCAACGTTTGATGCGGACTTATCCCAAACGCGGTACAGGACCAATTGCCATTGAAGATCCGGGTCCTATATTGCATAGCATGAGGCTAGTAAAAAGTCAAGCTGAATTAAAGTTGATGTACCAAGCTGCGGAAATCGCGGTAGAAGCACACAATCATGCTTGGGAATTTACGCAACCAGGACGTTACGAGTACGAAGTTCAAGCGGAAATTGAACACATCTTTCGCAAACGTGGTGCACTAGGACCAGCTTATCCGACAATTGTGGCTTCCGGCAAGAATTCGTGTGTATTACATTACATTGAAAATGAGCGAAAAATGCAGGACCGCGATTTGCTGCTGATTGATGCGGGTTGTTCCTATGGGTACTATAACTCCGACATTACGAGAACTTGGCCAGTCGGGGGTAAGTTTACGCCAGAACAAAAAATCCTCTATGAAATTGTTTTAGAAGCGCAAAAACAGGCGATCGCGCAAGTAAAACCGGGAAATCCCTACAAACAAATTCACGACACAGCTGTGCGTATTCTCACAGAAGGCTTGGTGTCCGTGGGAATTCTCAAAGGCGAAATTGACTCATTGATTAAGGAAGAGAAATACAAGCCATTTTACATGCACCGTACTGGTCATTGGCTGGGCTTGGATGTTCATGATGTCGGAGTTTACCAGCATGGTGACGACAAGCCACAAATATTACAACCAAATCAAGTGCTGACAGTAGAACCGGGACTTTATATTGTCCCAGACACCAAACCAGCAGAAGATCAGCCAGAAATCGACCCGCGTTGGATTGGCATCGGTATTCGCATTGAGGATGATGTTTTGGTGACTTCTACAGGAAATGAGGTGTTGACTGCTGGGGTTCCTAAGGAAGTTCATCAAGTAGAAAAGTAGGGGCTTTCCTTTACCGATTAATTTTCCTTTTGCACAGGTTATCTAGTTAAACCTGCCCTTACACGACGGGTTCCTTCGTAGCGAAATATTAAGAACATTGCATTTGTGTCAAAACTTGCAGCTAAAGCGAGGAATTAGCCGAAAGTCCGTGATAGGATTCATTCGGTAATTGTGAAGATTGGGAGAAAACCTTTGACACTACGGGTTGCTGTTGTTGGGTCAGGTCCAGCTGGTTCATCTGCCGCTGAAACGCTAGCTTCATCTGGAATTGAAACCTATCTGTTTGAGCGCAAGCTAGACAATGCCAAGCCCTGTGGCGGTGCAATCCCCCTGTGCATGGTAAGTGAGTTTGACCTGCCACCGAGTATTATTGATCGCCAAGTGCGGAAGATGAAGATGATATCGCCCTCAAATCGTGAGGTCGATATTAATCTCTATAACGAAGATGAATATATAGGTATGTGTCGCCGCGAGGTATTGGATGGCTATCTACGCGATCGCGCCGCCAAACTAGGAGCAAATCTAATTAATGCCACCGTTCATAAACTCGATATTCCCACAAACAATACCGATCCCTATACCATCCATTATGTAGATCACACAGAAGGTGGTGCCCAAGGTATTGCCAAAACCCTAAAAGTGGATATGGTGATTGGTGCCGATGGGGCAAACTCCCGCATTGCTAAGGAAATTGATGCAGGGGATTACAATTATGCGATCGCTTTCCAAGAGCGCATTCGCCTACCCGAAGACAAGATGGCATATTACAACAATCTTGCGGAAATGTACGTTGGCGACGACGTTTCCACCGACTTTTACGCTTGGGTTTTCCCCAAATACGACCACGTCGCTGTGGGTACTGGCACGATGCAAGTTCATAAAGCGAGTATCAAACAACTACAAGCTGGTATCCGTGCCCGTGCTGCCAAAAAACTGGCTGGCGGTAAAATCATTAAAGTAGAGGCACACCCCATTCCCGAACATCCCCGTCCCCGACGTGTTGTTGGTCGTGTCGCGTTAATAGGTGATGCTGCCGGCTATGTTACCAAATCCTCTGGTGAAGGCATTTACTTTGCGGCAAAGTCAGGACGGATATGTGCCGAAACCATTGTGGAAATCTCCAATAGTGGTAGCCGTATCCCTACAGAGGCTGAGCTGAAAGTGTATATAAAGCGCTGGGATAAAAAATACGGACTCACCTACAAGGTGCTAGACATTTTACAATCTGTATTCTATCGTTCTGACGCTACCCGCGAAGCCTTTGTAGAAATGTGTGCCGACCGCGATGTGCAGCGACTGACTTTTGATAGCTATCTATATAAGACAGTTGTACCAGCTAATCCCATCACCCAGTTAAAAATTACTGCCAAGACTCTTGGTAGTTTACTTCGTGGTAACGCCCTCGCGCCTTAAGACAGAGAAATATTTTCCTAAGTTAATCACAGGTTGTAGGGGGCAAACTATTTTTTGCCCCCTACTGCTTTATGTAACCGAGTACTAATTATCCTGAACAAACATAGTACCCTTCGTATAATGAATTACTAAGCCTATTGACGCGCTTCTAATTTTTTAGAAGCTCACACCTGCTACAAAGTAGAACTGTGTGGACGAGTCTCGAGCTTTCTTCTCTAGGAGGTAATTTATCTCCTCTTCTCACTAGAGATTAACAAACATGATGTTGGAGTACCTCTAGCGAGGGTTTTAAAGAACTCCTACTTTCTTTGTAATGAGTGTGCTAAGGAACGATAAAGTATATAAAG
>JAQYWN010000084.1 GCA_029379265.1 Rhizonema sp. NSF051 | reverse complement strand
GTGATAAACATTGTTGTTATAGATTAATTATTCCAAAAAAAAACTCGATAAAGTCTGTTAGCTCAAGAATATCTTGTGCCATTCCCATTGCAATTTAGATTAGGAATCAGTTTTCCCTAAGACTAAAGTTTAAATAAAAGCACGACTTGACTAAGGCACTAAAATCTCATCACAAGAATGTTTTTGACACAATTGCGAGTAGCGCAAGGGCGTCTCAGTCATAAATGACCTTGACTCCACATAACCAGTTGTAAACATGGAGTTATACCAATGGGTAAAAACTTTTCCGAGTTCTCGGTGGAGTTTTCCACGTTAGTTGAACTTCTTCGTTGGAGAGCAATTCACCAGTCTCAGCAGAAAGCCTATTCTTTTCTGCTTGATGGAGAAGTAGAAGGATTTGATTTGACATATGGGAAACTTGATGAGCAAGCTCGGCGAGTTGGTGCTTTGCTTCAAAGTTGTGGAGTCATAAGTGGAGAGCGTGCCCTACTGCTCTACCCGCCTGGGTTAGAATTCATTGCGGCATTTTTCGGATGCCTGTATGCGGGAGTGATTGCGGTTCCTGCTTATCCACCTCGAGTCAACCAATCTCTGTCGCGACTTCAAGCTGTTGTGGCCGATGCAGAGGCAGTTGTGGCACTCAGCACCACAACAGTTTTGTCCAACATAGAGCCAACGTTCGCGCAGTATCCGAATTTACAAGCTTTACGGTTACTAACCACAGATAACATTAGACAAAGCGACTTGGCACAGGCATGGCAGGAACCATCTGTGAACAGGGACACGCTAGCGTTTCTCCAGTACACCTCTGGCTCAACTGGGACACCTAAAGGGGTGATGGTAAGTCATGGGAATTTGCTACATAATGAATTTTTAATCAAACAGGCTATGCAGCACACACAGAAAACTCTATTTGTGGGTTGGCTGCCTCTTTTTCATGACATGGGTTTAGTTGGGAATGTGCTCCAACCACTCTATTTGGGAATTCCGAGCATTCTCATGTCTCCAATAGCTTTTCTACAAAAACCCTTTCGCTGGCTACAAGCGATTTCCCAATATCAAGCAACAACGAGTGGTGGGCCCAATTTTGCCTATGATTTGTGTGTTCAAAAAATCACTTCCGAACAACGAGCTATCCTTGATTTGAGTAGCTGGGAAATTGCTTTTAACGGAGCCGAACCTGTCCGGGAAGAAACGATGGAGCAGTTTGCTACAGCCTTTGCTGAATGTGGCTTCCGTCGTGAGGCATTCTATCCCTGTTACGGCATGGCGGAAACAACTCTAATTGTTTCTGGTGGTTTAAAGACAGTACCACCAGTATTACAGCCAGTTCAGTCAGCAGCGCTAGCGCAAAATCAAGTCATTCCAGCAAGTCTACAAGAGTTGGGCGCAAAGACGCTTGTAGGTTGTGGTCAACCTCTAGAGGAGTTGACAATTG
This sequence comes from Rhizonema sp. NSF051, assembly GCA_029379265.1. Taxonomy (GTDB): domain Bacteria; phylum Cyanobacteriota; class Cyanobacteriia; order Cyanobacteriales; family Nostocaceae; genus Rhizonema. Next base: position 13,811 of record JAQYWN010000084.1, on the reverse strand, counting down.
CCATTGTTCATCCTGAGACTTTAACCAATTGCCACAGTCATGAAGTCGGAGAGATTTGGGTTGCGGGAAAGAGCGTTGCTAAGGGCTACTGGAATCAGTTGGAGCAAACAGAGCAAACGTTCCAAGCTTATTTAAAGGACACAGGAGTTGGACCTTTTTTACGCACGGGAGACTTGGGATTTTTGCGAGAGGGTGAGCTATTTATTACAGGTCGTCTCAAGGATCTCATTGTTATTCGGGGTCAGAACCATTATCCGCAAGACATTGAATGGACGGTGGAGCAGAGCCATCCTGCATTACAACCTACTGGGAGTGCAGCATTTTCCATTGATGTTGGTGGGGAACGACTGGTTATTGTCACTGAAATCAAGCGCAGTTACCGCCGTAATCTCAATATTGATGAGGTGATTGCAGCTATTCGCTCTCGTGTTGCTGAAAATCACGAACTACAAGTGTATGCAGTGTCGCTCCTGAAGACAGGTTGTATTCCAAAAACTTCCAGTGGCAAAATTCAGCGTTATGCTTGTCGGGCTGCTTTTTTGGCAGGAAGTTTAGAGAGCATTGGAAGTCATATCTTGAACGAAGGCAGAAGGCAATTAAGATGGGATCTGAGTCTGAGTCCCCATCTTATTAAAGACCGCCAAATCGAAAATCAAGAGCAAAAGCTGGTGTTTTATCTTCATGAACTTGTGGCTCAGATTCTCAAAGTGCCTCTGGAACAGGTAAATCCACAGCAACCTTTGAGTGTTCTGGGACTCGATTCCTTGATGGCAATTGAAATTAAGCACGCGATTGAAACGAACTTGGGCGTTGTCTTGCCAATCACAAGCTTTATGTCATTTTCAAGTATCAATATATTGGCAGCTGAAGTACTCGCGCAATTAACACTAAATCTCGCTAACCCCTCTCCCCAAGAACTCAGGGATGTCGTAGATGGGGAGAATTCAGTTATCACCGAATACCCCCTTTCCTACGGTCAACAGGCACTATATTTTTTATACCGATTAGCACCAGAAAGTCCGACGTATAACATTGCTAAGGCGGCGCGCATTTCTTCAGATTTGAATATCCTCGCATTGCACCGAGCATTTCAAACTTTACTTGAGCGTCATTCTTGCCTGCGTACGACTTTCAGTACTGTTGAAGGAAAACCTATTCAGCGAGTCCAGGAGGGGATAACGGTTTGCTTTGAGCAGGAAGATGCGACAACATGGGATGAGGCGTTTCTGAGCGATCGCCTGATAACCGAAGCATACCGTCCCTTCAATCTTGAGCAAGGTTCGCTTTTGCGAGTCAGTCTTTTTACTCGCTCACCGCAGGAGAACATCCTTTTGCTGGTTGTCCACCACATTGTGGCAGATCTGTGGAGTCTAACAGTTCTGATGGATGAGTTGGGAATACTGTACCACGCAGAAAACAATGCCACACATGTTACCCTCGCGAACTTGACTTGGCAGTATGCTGACTATGTGCGTGAAGCCTCACAAAAGCTAGCATCTACTGAAGGTGAAAAGCTTTTGGTCTACTGGCAGAAGCAGTTGGCAGGAACATTACCTGTGTTGAATTTGCCTTCTCACCGTCCGCGACCGCCAGTTCAAACTTATAATGGTGCTTCTATAAGCTGCAAGCTGACAAGAGAACTGAGCCAAAAGCTCCTCGATTTCAGTCGCGATCGCGGAGTCACTCTCTACATGACTTTGCTTGCAGCATTTCAAGTGCTACTCTACCGCTATACAAATCAGGAGGATTTACTGGTAGGTTCTCCGACAACAGGCAGAAGTCAAGCTGATTTGGCAGAACTCGTAGGCTACTTTGTCAACCCAGTCGTTCTCCGAGCAAATTTGTCAGGAAATCCCACATTTGAGGAGTTTCTCAACCAAGTGCACTCCACTGTGCTGGATGCCTTAACTCACCAAGATTACCCCTTTGCGCGCTTAGTCGAACAACTACAACCTATGCGGGAGCCAAATCGGTCACCGCTATTCCAAGTCATGTTTGTGTTGCAGAAAGCACACCTGCATGGACAAGAGGGTTTGGCAACTTTCGCCCTAGAGGAAACAGGAGCAAGAATAAAACTTGGGGATCTAGAACTGGAGTCCATAACACTCAACAAGCGAATTGCTCAGTTCGACCTCACCTTGATGATCGCTGAGGTGGATAAAGTCCTATCTACTTGTTGGGAATACAACACAGATTTATTTGATGCTACCACTGTTGAACGGTTGGCAGGTCATTTTCAGACTTTACTGGAAAATATAGTGCTTGACTCACAGCAGCACGTTTCACTGCTGCCATTCCTCACTGAGTTAGAACGACAGCAACTACTAATGGAGTGGAATGCAACCCAAGTAGATTATGCGAGTGAACCTTGTCTCCACAAACAATTTGAGACTCAAGTAGAGCAGACACCACATGCAGTGGCAGTCGTATTTAAAGAAGAACAACTCACCTACGCACAACTGAATCAGCAAGCCAACCAGTTAGCACATTACCTGCAAACACTCTCGGTGGAGCCGGAGGTATTGGTAGGTATTTACCTGGAGCGCTCAAGAGAAATGGTGGTGAGTATTTTGGCAGTTCTCAAAGCTGGTGGAGCTTACGTCCCTTTAGATCCCACCTATCCCAAAGAACGTATAGCCTTCATGCTGGAGGATGCTCAAGTTTCAGTGTTGTTGACTCAACAGAAGTTTCTCGACGCTTTGCCAGAGCATAAAGCGCAAGTCGTCTTTTTAGAGAAAAGTGAGGTTTGGGCAGTTGAGAAGGTAGAAAACCCAATTAGTCAAGTCACAAGCAATAACTTAGCTTATGTCATTTACACGAGCGGCTCAACTGGCAAACCTAAGGGAGTCATGAACACCCACAGTTCCATTTGCAATCGTTTATTCTGGATGCAACAAACCTATCAATTAACGATGGCAGATCGGGTATTGCAAAAAACCCCCTTTAGCTTTGATGTATCGATTTGGGAATTCTTTTGGCCACTCTTGACAGGAGCAAGTTTAGTGGTGGCGGAACCAGGAGGTCATCAAGACAGCGCCTACCTCGTCAAGCTGATTGCCCAACAGGAAATTACCACAATCCATTTTGTCCCTTCCATGCTTCAGGTCTTTTTGGAATTCGTAAATCTTGAAGCATGTAAAAGCTTGCGGCAAGTTATGTGCAGTGGAGAAGCGCTATCTTTAAATTTACAACAGCGCTTTTTCGCACAATTGGATGCAGAACTGCACAATCTTTACGGACCAACAGAAGCTGCTATTGATGTCACCTTCTTTCGCTGTAGGCAAAACATCTCCAAATACACCGTACCTATTGGTCGCCCTATTGCCAATACACAGATTTATTTACTCGATGCTCACTTACAGCCTGTTCCTATTGGTGTACCAGGAGAGGTGCATATTAGTGGAGTAGCTTTAGCACGAGGTTATCTTGACCGACCAGAACTGACGGCTCTGAAATTCATTCCCAATCCCTTTAGTCCTCAGCCAGGAACACGTTTATACAAAACAGGCGACTTGGCACGCTATCGACTTGATGGTAGTATAGAGTACCTTGGGCGAAAAGATTACCAAGTCAAACTTCGAGGCTTCCGCATCGAACTCGCAGAGATTGAGACGGTATTGGGTCAACATGCTGCTGTGCGCGAGGTTGTTGTTTTGATGCGAGAGGGGGAGAGAGGGCGAGGGGAAGAGAAAGAGAGGGGGAGAGGGGGAGAAGAACATCGGTTCGGGAGTAGTTTACGTCGCTTCCTCAAGGAAGAATCAATTGAAGAATTAGCAGCTGAGCCGACAAAGGAACAAATAGTTGCGTATTGTGTTTGTCTTCAGCCTACACCGACGACTACTGAATTACGCAGCTTTCTGAACAAAAAGTTGCCTGATTACATGATTCCTGCGGCTTTCATCATGTTGGATGCACTTCCCTTAACACCAAATGGAAAGATAGATAGACTTGCACTACCAATTCCCGGCAAAGCTAGACCCGAACTGGAAAAAGCTTTTGTTGCTCCTAGCACTGACGTAGAAAAGGTATTGGCAGAGGTTTGGGCAAGTGTGCTTGGGATTGAACAGGTAGGTATTCACGACAACTTTTTTGAATTGGGAGGGGATTCTATCCGTACCATCCAACTGGTGGCTAAAGCTCAAGTAAGAGGGCTAAGTTTTTCAGTACAGGAAATTTATCAGTATCAAACTATTCATAAAATAGCGCAGAGTATTACCCTTGACAAACCCAGTTTTTTACTAACACAAAAAACAGAGGCGTTCAGTTTAATATCTGAAGCTGAACGGCAGAAACTACCCAGTCATATAGAAGACGCCTATCCTTTAGCCAGAGTCCAAGCAGGTATCATTTTTCACAGCCAATACAGTCCTGATTCCTTGATGTACCATGATATCTTCCAATATCATCTACGTGTCCGTTTAGACATGGAGTTATTGCTCATAGCTTTGCAGGAGGTTGTTGAACGTCACCCTATCCTACGGACTTCATTTGATTTGACTAACTACACCGAACCCCTGCAATTAGTCCATCAAAATGTTTTTGTCCCTTTCCAGGTTGAGGATTTGCGCTCAAGAGAACTGAACCTACAACAACAAGCGATCGCGACTTGGATAGAAGCGGAAAAAAATCAGCGTTTTGACTTGACTCACCCGCCACTCATTCGCTTTTTCATTCATCGGTTGACAGATGATACCTTTTATTTAACCTTTAGCTGCCACAATTCGATTCTTGATGGATGGAGCAAGGCCTCTTTGCTGACAGAATTACTCCACTGTTATTGTGCCTTTCTCAAAGGAGATCTTGATTATACTGAATTGTCTCCAACTATTTTATACCGAAATTTCGTTGACTTAGAGCGCAAGGTACTGGAGTCTTCAGAATATCAAACTTACTGGACTCAGAAATTAAAGGATTGTGTCACGACAAAACTGCCTCGGTGGTCTTTAACTTGTCTCACAATAGATAAATCTCAAGTTGGAGTACTAGATGTCCCCATTTCCTCTCAAGTTTCTGATGGACTCAAAAAACTAGCACGTAGAGCAGAAGTTCCACTAAAAAACGTCTTGCTTGCTGCACACTTAAGAGTCATGAGTTTACTAAGTGGTGAGATAGATATCTTAACTGGTCTTGAGGCGAATGGTCGGCTAGAAGAAGCTGATGGCGAGAAAACACTTGGAACCCAGACTAACACAGTGCCTCTTCGCCTGAAATTGACTGGTGGAACTTGGATTGACTTGGCGAAACAGGCTTTTGCAGCTGAACAGGAATTGTTAGCTTTCAGACGCTATCCCTACTCCGATTTGCAAAAGCTTGGTGGTCGTCAGCCACTACAGCCTTTAATTGAAACTGTGTTTAATTATACTCATTTTCATGTTTATCAAAGGCTGAGATACTTGAAAGGTTTAGAAATTTTGGGGGGACACGGTTTTGGAGAAAGCAACTTCGCTTTCAGAGTAGAATTTAATCGCAACCATATTTCAGACCATATACAACTAGATTTAGAATGTAAATTAGCAGATATCAGCAGCGCACAATTAAAAGCTATTGGTAGCTATTACAACGAAACCTTGACGACTATGGCGACACAGCCTTTTGAACGCTATGAGGATAAATGTCTGCTTTCAGCTTTAGAACAACACCAGTTGCTAGTCGAGTGGAATGATACCGCAACCGAATATCCGCAGGAGTTGTGTATGCATCAACAATTTGAGCAGCAGGTGCAACAAACCCCCGATGCGATCGCCTTGATTTTTGAAAATAAGCAATTGAGCTACCAAGAACTGAACAGTCGAGCCAATGCACTTGCAAGTTTCTTGCAGGGTATAGGAGTCACTCCCGATATGCGGGTAGCCCTTTGTGTTGAGCGTTCTTTGGAAATGGTAGTAGGTATACTGGGAATCCTCAAAGCCGGAGGGGCTTATGTACCTTTGGATCCCACTTATCCCCAGGAGCACCTTGCTCATGTGCTGGAGGATGCACAGGTATCAATTTTGCTAACTCAGGCACGGTTGGTAGCTGAACTCCCAATCAATAAAACTCAAATCCTGTGCTTAGATTCAAACTGGGAGATTATGGCTCAGGAAAGCTCAGAAAACCCTGTTTGTCAAGCTGCTATAGAAAATCTTGCTTACGTAATCTATACCTCAGGCTCCACAGGACAGCCTAAGGGTGTGCAAGTTACCCACCAAAACTTAGTCCACTCAACTCTCGCTCGGAAAGCTTACTACCAAGAACCGATTACCAATTTTTTATTGATTCCATCGTTCGCCTTTGATAGTTCTGTTGCATGCATTTTCTGGACGTTGTGTCAAGGTGGAGCCTTAGTGCTGCTTAAAGATAGTTTGCAAAGAGACATCTGGCAGTTGAGTAAGCTAATTGTTCAACATCAAGTCTCACACTGGTTGAGTGTTCCCTCACTTTACAGCGCTCTTTTAACGCACATAGAACCTATTCAACTGATTTCTCTACGCACCGTCATTGTTGCAGGAGAATCCTGTTCAACAGAGTTAGTAGAACGTCATTGTAAGTTACTACCGCAGACACCTCTGTTTAACGAGTATGGTCCAACAGAAGCAACTGTGTGGAGCAGTGTCTATGATTGTCAAAACCATAATTTAAAAACTGCCGTTCCTATCGGTCGTCCAATTGCCAACACTCAAATGTATGTGTTGAATTCTTACAGACAACCTATACCTATTGGAGTTCCCGGTGAACTGTACATTGGTGGTCTTGGTTTGGCTAGAGGGTATCTCAACCGCCCTGAACTAACCACTGAAAAATTCATTCCTAACCCCTTTAGCAATAAACCTAACGCACGCTTGTACAAAACTGGAGATCTAGCACGTATTTTACCTGATGGTAATATAGAGTTTCTTGGGCGCATCGACCATCAGGTCAAGCTTAGAGGGTATCGCATTGAACTAACGGCGATTGAAGTCGCGCTCCAGGAACACCCGAATGTTAAAGAGGCTGTTGTCTCAGTTAGAAAGGATGACTCGGACAACCAACGCTTGATTGCATACGTCGTGCCAGATTGCCAGCTCACACTAAAAACTGAGGTATTGCGTAGCTTTTTAAGGCAGAAATTACCAGAGTATATGGTACCTACCACCTTTGTAATTCTGGATACTTTACCATTAACGCCAAATGGTAAGGTTGACCGCCAAAATCTGCCAGCACCTGAGCAAATGCAGTCCGGGGATGAAGCAATGGCGCAAATTTTGAGCAGGTTGGAACAGCTTTCAGAAGAAGAAGTCAAAGCAATGCTTCAGCACGCCAAGACGAGGCAGCACGTTGCGGTGAATCCAGCGCAACGTTAGCGACGCAGGAGCGTCACCCGGAGGGAGCCAGTGCTGGAGACGGGTGCACCTGGCGTTGGGTTCCCCCCGTTGTAATACCATTTCACGAAAGTCTTGATACAATTCGCTCAAGAACTGCTCCCCCTGCTCAAGAACTGCAAGCCTAAATGTATCAACTTTAAAGTGAAACGGTATAACGTCTGCCGTCGCAAAGACGCTAAGAGAATCGATGACTTCTCAAGCTTAATTTTTTACAATGATCTGATTTTTGAATCAAGGAGGTAAAAAGTGGATGATGATTTTTTAAAGCGTGTTGCTCAGCTTTCAGAAGAGAAGCGTGAACTTCTAGAAATGCTGTTGAATGACGAAAAAACTAGATTACAAACGAATTACGTCGCACCCCGTACACCTGTTGAGGAAGTTTTAGCAACAATCTGGGCTCAGGTATTAGGACTTGAACAAGTGGGTATTTATGACAATTTTATAGAGTTGGGCGGAGATTCAATCCTCAGTATTAAAATTGCCGCCAGAGCTATTAAGCTAGGTATTCAACTTAGTATTAATCAAATCTTTGATCATCCAACAATTGCAGAACTAGCTACCGTTGTCGATACAACTTTATTTCATCCGACAGAACAAGATTCTCAACAGGAGGCGGTGTCGTCAGTGGTGTCTGCTCAGTCAAGCGATTCAGAAACTTTCACACCAATAGATTTCCCAGAGGCTGAGTTAAGTCAGGAAGAATTAAGAAAAATTTTCAAAAAGCATACCTAAACAGGAAGGAGCTTCAATTATGGAAGCCGAAAACATTGAGGATATTTACACGCTCTCGCCTACGCAACAAGGCATACTCTTCCATGTACTTTCTTCTCCAGATTCTGGGGTTTACCAAAGTCAAACAACTTGCATTTTGCATGGGGATTTTAATGTTTCAGCCTTTGAACAAGCTTGGCAGAAAGTCGTAGATCGGCATTCAACCCTGCGAAGTGCTTTTGTGTGGGAAGGGCTTGATAAGCCAGTTCAAATAGTTTATCGAGAGGTGAAATTATTTATACAGCAGTATGATTGGTATGAATTTTCGACTATTGAACAGGAAACACTTTTACAAAATTACTTACAAGCCGACCGAAATCGAGGTTTTGAACTTTCAAAACCTCCACTGATACGTCCAACTGTCATTAAAATGACACAAAACAGCTATCAACTGGTCTGGACTAGCCACCACTTAGCGTTGGATGGATGGTCTGGTGTCATTATCCAAAAAGAAGTGTTTGCTTTTTATGAAGCGTTCTGTCAGGACAAGCTGATTGATTTAGAGCCAAGTCGCCCGTATCGGGACTACATCGCTTGGCTGAAGCAGCAAGATATCTCCTCCTCAGAAATCTTCTGGCGACAAACTCTTCAACGTTTTACTGCACCCACACCTCTGTTTGTAAATCACAGTAACGCAGCTTTGCCAGCGAAGGAGGAAGACTATCAGCAACAGGAGATTTATCTATCTACTACGAAAACAGCGGCGATCAATTCTTTTGCACGACAGCACCATTTAACTTCAAGTACTGTGGTTTTGGGAGCTTGGGCTTTACTCCTCAGTCATTATAGCGGTAAAAAAGATGTGCTCTTCGGGAAAGTCATGTCCGGTCGTCCAACAACTATGATGGGAGTTGAGTCTATGGTAGGACTTTTTGTCAATACTTTACCAGTACAGGTGCAAATTTCTCTAGAAGATTCAATTACATCATGGCTTCAGGGACTTCAGACCCAGCAGATAAAACTGCATCAATATGAATATACCCCTCTTGTACAAATCCAAAACTGGAGCGAACTGCCCAAGGGGATACCTCTATTTGAGAGCATTCTGGTGTTTCAGAACACTTTTGTAGATGTTTTGAATCAACACCAAGAAAGCCTCAAAATCGACAAAATTAACATTAGAGAATATACAAATTATCCCCTGACTATAAGTGTCATACCAGAGTCAGAGTTATGTCTAAAGGCAAGCTTTGACTTACGCCGCTTTCATGTCACTATAATCACTAAAATTTTAAATGATTTGGCGACATTGCTTACCAATATAGTCAATCACCCGAATATTCAACTCAATACTTTAATAGAAATTCTGAAGCTGACTGAAAAAGAACAAAAAGAAACAGAACTGCAAGAACTCAAAAAATCCAATTACGTAAGATTGAAAAATATTCAACCAAAACTTTTTACGTTTTCCTCTGGAAAAATAGTGAAAATAGAATATTTGCATCCAGGTAAGACTTTACCTTTAGTGATACAACCAGTAGGACAGAATCTTGATTTCATTGCGTGGACTCAGAATAATCTAGAGTTTATAGAGAGACAGCTTTTAAAGCATGGAGCAATTCTCTTCCGAAACTTTGATGTTAGCGATTTGATGGTATTTGAAAAGTTCATGAGAGTGATTTCTCATGAATTGCTAGAATACCGTGAACGCTCAACACCACGGACTGAGCTTGGAAGAAATATTTATACATCTACTGAATATCCTGCTCATGAGCATATTGTTTTGCATAATGAATTTTCATATGCCTACACTTGGCCAATGAAAATCTGTTTTCACTGTGTTAAACCAGCTCCTCAGGGAGGTGAAACTCCTATTGCTGACTGCCGCCAGGTTTTGCAAATCATTAACCCTAAAATTCGAGAAAGATTTATCCAAAAAAAGATTATGTATGTCCGAAATTATGGTAATAAAATAGACCTTTGCTGGCAGGAGGCATTTCAAACAAAAGACAAATCAGTCGTAGAGGAGTATTGCCGTAAAGCTCCTATGGAATTTGAGTGGAAAGATACCAATCGTTTGAAAACTCGTCAGATTCGTTACAGTGTAGCAAGGCATCCAAAAACGCAAGAAATGGTTTGGTTTAATCAAGCTCACTTATTTCATATATCTAATTTAGAGTTAGAGGTGCGTGAAGCGCTACTAGAACTTTTTCAAGAAGAAGACCTTCCACGGAATACTTATTATGGTGACGGTTCTCCAATAGAAACTTCTGTATTAGACGAAATTCGTGAGGCATATCAGCAAGCATCTGTCAGCTTCTCTTGGCAGAAAGGAGATGTTTTATTGCTCGACAATATGTTAGTGGCACATGGACGAAAGCCATTTGGAGGGACACGAAAAATTGTAGTGGCTATGGGAGAGCCTTTTACACAAGAGCCTGAGGCACTAAATTTTTGACGCTAAAAGCTTTTTACTCGCGAACCGCTACAAAATTACCTATCTTCTTGATCTTCAGACTTGACACTCTTGGCTCAGAAGCGGTTTTTTAGATCGGTATTCATTTCTTGCGATTCGGGAGTAGTTTTGAAAAAAAAGAAATAAAGGAAGGTGTAACGTGTGTGGTATCGTAGCGATATTCTCAAAGAAAGAACCGATTTCGACAGATGCATTAGCGATCGCCACTCGGCGACTACACCATCGCGGACCAGATCAAAATCGGCAGTGGATTGCTCCTCATGGGCTGGTTGGCTTAGGTCATACTCGGCTCAGTATTGTTGACCTCGTAACAGGAGATCAACCGATCGCTAACGAAGATGAGCAGCTGCACCTGATTGTCAATGGGGAGTTTTATGACTATGAACGGATTCAGCGTGAGTTAGAACATCGAGGACACCGACTTCGTACCCGTTCTGACAGCGAGATTGCGCTTCACCTTTACGAGGAGTTTGGCACGCACTGTCTGCACCATCTGCGCGGTGAATTTGCCTTTATCTTGTGGGACGAGTCAAATCAACTCCTGTTTGCTGCTCGCGATCGCTTCGGGATCAAGCCGCTCTTTTACACAATAGTTGACGACACACTTTATTTAGCATCCGAAGCCAAAGCATTATTTGCAGCAGGTGTTTCAGCCCATTGGGATCATGAGTCATTTTTCCAACAGTTATTCCTCTATGTAAACCAAGACCGGACATTATTTGAAGGTGTATATCAAGTACCGCCTGGTCACTACCTGATGGCAACGCGCTGTGGCATAGAGATTGTTCGCTATTGGGATCTCGATTACCCAACCGTTGATGCTCCAGCCCCACAGCGCAACAATACTGAATATATTGAACAAATTCGGCACAAGTTAGAGGAAGCCGTGCAAATCCGGTTGCGTGCTGACGTGCCAGTTGGTAGCTTCCTCAGTGGTGGTCTCGATTCGTCAACTGTACTTGGAATAGCCGCGAAATACACTCCGGAGTCGATTCGGGCTTTCACTGTCAGTTTCGATGATGTTGGTTACGATGAAGGAGCAATTGCTAGTGAGACAGCAACATATGTCGGCGCTGATTTTCAAGTTATTCCCCTTAACCAATCAGATTTTGCCGACCACATTGCCGATACGATTTGGCACGCCGAAACCTTAGATATTAACTCGCGCGGCGTTGCCAGGTATATACAAAGTCGTGTAGTACATGATTCAGGCTATAAAGTTGTCTTATCCGGTGAAGGCTCTGACGAGATATTTGCTGGATATGGTCACATACGACAAGATCTCCGACTCAATCACATAAAGCAGCAATCTGCAAAAGCGATGCAACAGGGATTAGAGGAGACTCTAGGAAAAAAATCAACTGTAAACAGCACGCCAGCTTTCTTAGCAAGCATACAGCAAACTTTAGGGTTTGTCCCATCTTGGTTGAAAAACGTCGCCGTAGATAGAGCCTTTTTTCATGTTCTTCTTGCACCTGATTATGCCTTTGAATTTGCCAAGCGCGATGTCTACCGCATCTTTCTGAACCAGTTTGATTTGCAGGGACAGCTTGTCGGTCGAGATCCAGTTATTCAATCGCTTTATTTGTGGTCTAAATCAATTTTGCCCAATTATTCATTATTTGCAGAACGTTTAGAAATGGCACACGCCGTCGAAATTCGTGTCCCGTTTTTAGATCATCATCTCTTTGAATTAGTCCGTGAAATACCCGTCTCACTCTTAACTCATGGAACACGGGAAAAATATGTGCTAAGAGAAGCAGCACGACCTTTTCTCACAGACACAGTTTATGTCCGTCCAAAACACCCTTTCACTGCTCCCCCTACTACTTTAACCACAAATAATCGTTTCTATACACTGATGCAAGACTGCTTACGTAGTTCAGTCATGGCATCCGTACCATTCTTCGACCAAACAGCAGTTATAACTTTGCTGAATAAACTTCCCACCATGACTGAGCGCCAGCAAATTGCCCTAGAATCAACCTTCATGATGTTATTAAGTACATATTTTCTTCAATCTCAATATAATCTATAGCTCAATTCACATTCAGTAAACCTATAGCAATCCTAAATCATTCATAAAATTCTCTCCTCTATGAATCTTAGCGCTCACAGCGAGGGAGCGGTTAATAAATTTATAACTCACATTACCAATGCAAACCGATATCATTGAAGGATTTGAACTCTCACCTCAACAGAAACGTCTTTGGTTATTGCAGCAAAATAATTTGCCTTATTGGGCGAGACTAGCTATTAGAATTAAAGGCAACCTCAACGTCAAAATTCTCAAAGAATCCTTATATAACTTGATTGATAGACATGAGATTCTGCGAACCACTTTCCATAGTGTACCCGACCATAAGTTTCCAATTCAAAGTATCAGCGATCGCACTAGTATACAGTGGCAAGAAATTGATTTGAGAAGTTTAAGCATTGAAAAGCAGGAGGGTAAAATTGAGGAATTTTTCCAACAAGAAGGGCAATATTCTTTTAATTTGGAGCAAGAATCCCTTGTTCGTTTGACCCTACTAACTTTGACAGCGCAAAAATATATATTACTTCTGACTCTCCCGACTCTTTGTGCTGATACAAAAACGCTTGGTAATATAGTGAAAGAAATTAGTTCTTTCTATGTTATAAATGGACAAAATAAGTCAGATAGCTTACCTATACAGTACGTGCAATTTTCTGCTTGGCAGAATGAAATTTTAGAAGCCACAGGAACAGGATATTGGCGAGAAAAGAAAATCTGTGATTTCCTTAATTTTCAGCTACCTTTTGAAGTTCACCTTGCTAAAAAATCAAAGTTTAAATCTCAATTTTTAGCTATAACGCTTTCTCCTAAAACATTAGCGATAATTAAAGACTTTGTTCAAAAACACAATATTTCAACTTTTGTATTTTTTCAGACATGCTGGCATATTTTACTTTGGCATCTCACACAAAAACCAGATATTGTTATAGGAACTATTTGTGATGGTCGCTCTTATGAAGGGCTAGATGAAGGGCTTGGGCTGTTTGCAAAATACTTACCTATTCATTGTCATTTAGAAGATGATGACTCATTCATCAAAACTCTGCAACAGGTTGATCAATCAACTCGCGAAGCTTACGCATGGCAAGAGTACTTTGCTTGGGAGCAAATAGTTGAGAAATCAGAGAATTTTGATGCTGAATCTCTGTCTCTATTTTATTTTGATTTTGAGGAACAGTATGATCATTATTCTGGTGATGAGGTTTCATTTACAACTTATAAGCAGTACACTTGTATTGATAGATTT
>JAQYWN010000830.1 GCA_029379265.1 Rhizonema sp. NSF051 | reverse complement strand
TTTTAATTATGGGGTCCCCACACCCCACACCCTACCCTCTACACCCTTTTCATGGCGACTGCGATCTACTCACTCTTTCTAGACGCTGCCTTGAACGACGTACCCCTGCGCTCTCAGCAAGCGTGACAAGTAGCGGACGCTCCAGTCGCAGCGTCACCTGATCGCGCGGCAGCGATCGGGAATTGTCTTCTCACTCTTTCTAGACCCAAGGGCGCTACGCCCGCGTCAGGGCTTGTCGTCAGCAGTCCATGTGCCGAGCGCACATTCAGAATGAAATAAAGCTAGAGTGTAAGTAAGTACCTACACAAAATTATTTACACATCCAATTTCTTTAGCGATGAGATTTTTCAAGGGTTTGAGATCAACGAGAGTGTGTAATTAATTCTATTTGCCTACTTAAGTATTTATGCTAGACGAAAAACAGTTTTGTTAGGCACTTACCAGTAAATAAATATCCAGCCATATGTCCGAATCCAAGCGCGAAGCTACAGCCCAAGCAGAAGATTCACAGTAGGCTCACTTCAAAGCGAAGTCTTGGGGGCGTCTGCAACCGCGAAACTCGCGCCTTGAGAGTACTCACGGACGGCAGATTTCGCGTCGAGAGAAAAACCTGCACAAAACGCGCAACCCTTTACGCGTACTCGTTGTGCGCTCCACGATTAATCGTGAAGTGCCCCAAATCAAGCAGTTTATTAGAATAAATTCTCAATTCATACTAAAAATCCTGCTTGATTTGGGGAGGGTTGCGCGTTTTGTGTTGATTAATGCGTCGTCAAGAGAGCTTCGCTTTGAAGCTACAGCCTTTCGGGATACGCTTCCCCCGGCGCTAGCGTGCGCGACGACGACGAGAGATTTAGAATGAACTGCTGGATATTTATTTTTATGGATCCCCCTTAGGAGACATCGCTCTCACAAATGTTAGGAAAGATCTTAGTGCGGTATTAGGCTCTCCTCCCTTCATCCTTTATCGATAAAGGCGTATTGCAATAGCTCAAGATTCTTAATCAACATCAAGTTATAAATCAATTTATTAAGTTTTTAATAACACTTGTGTCAACTTCTACATTCATGCTGGAAGCTTCTACCGGATTGTGTATCCTGAGAGTAACTAAGCTAATGATTAAATGGAGGTCGAATGACTCCTACGATTATGCGTCAGGTTTGGTCTGTAGTTGAAACCGCACAAGCCAAGACGCTGTTGCAGTTAGATGATGCTAGCTTGGTGCAGTGGTTGGTAAAACAAACCAAGAAGCAACTGTTACTAGATTGCCGAGAAACCGACTTTCTCAGTGAATACATTCAATCTCGGCTAACCCTCATTCGTGACATTGTTTATGAACGTCATTGTTAGTAAGCGCTTCAGCTATCATGCCAAGAGCTATTGAATTGGATTTAGAGGCACGACAGCTGGTGGCTAAAGGCTAAATACTTACTCTGAAAGCTCCTCGTTTAAAGAACACGGATGAATACAAACTAAGGACAAATGATCAATGGTAAACAACTACTGACTTTTGTGTGGCAAATAACCTTCTATCAAACAGTCAGAACCCACCATACGCACTTCAACACGTTCTAGAGAAAGTGCCTCTGTCATGATAGTGAAACCTAAATCACCCACAGGTGTGGGTGCACTATTACCACCAATGATTTTAGGAGCGATAAAGGCAAGAACTTTTTGTACTGCTCCCTGAGCGATCGCACTAGCAGCTAAGATTCCCCCACATTCCCACAGCACGCTGCAAAAACCCCGATCATACAAGTGAGCCATTGCTCGATCTGGTGTGAGTGATGTTAACTCCACCACTTCTACAGATTGTTTTCGCAATAGTTCTTGAAAATCAGGGTTAGCTCCAATTTCAGTCAACACCAAAGTAGGTGCCTCCGCAGTCTGCCACAAATGAGCCACCTCTGGTAAGTTGAGATGGCGGCTCATCACAACCCGTAAAGGATTATGCGCTCCCTCTTGATGGCTAGTTAAATGAGGGTTGTCTTGTCGGACTGTATTACCGCCAACAATTATCGCATCACAGGCAGCCCGCAGTTGATAGACTTCACTGCGGGCAACTTGATTTGTCACCCAGGTGCTATGACCGGTAATAGTAGCAATTTTACCATCCAAAGTCATGGCATATTTCAAAATGCCCAAAGGACGATGATAGAGAATACGATGGGCAAAGCCTTCATTCAGCTTCTGACAAGCTTCTTGTTCCACTCCCACCAAGACTTCTATTCCAGCTTCACGTAACCGGGCAATACCACCGCCAGCTACCAAAGGATTGGGATCTACCATACCCACCACCACCTTTGCCACTCCAGCGGCAATCAAGGCGGATGTACAAGGGGGAGTACGTCCGTAGTGATTGCAAGGTTCGAGGCTGACGTAGATAGTTGCTCCGCAAGCCCGATCCTGGGCTGCCTTCAAGGCAAAAACTTCTGCATGAGGCTCCCCCGCACGCGGATGAAACCCTTCTCCAACAATCTCCCCATCTTTAACAATCACGGCTCCTACCAAAGGATTTGGAGAAGTGAGTCCAGTAGCTTGGCGGGCAAGTTCCAAACACCGCTGCATTATCCTTCGATCAAAATCTGTTCCTACCATTTCATTCGGGTATGAATTCTGAGGAGATATGAATAGATTTTTGTGGGTATTAGCGATATCTGAGTTATCTGGTTGATCGACCACTGAGGAATTATCCATAATTTTGGGCAATGTTAACTCTAGCTTCAACTAATCCGGCAGTCCCATACTCTATCCGTACAAAGGATCGATACTGAGGGAGGAATACCGGGTGATCTTTATCGCGTCCAATAATTATTTTTCCTTTCATGGGGAACAAACAAGAGGACAGCGATAAAAATTACAATAATCTAAACCACTATGCATAATCTTGAAGAACATTTTACTAACTTGACACATTAAAAATGCGCCACAAGTAATTTTAGGGCGCACAACAGGTATCTTTGACACTCCTCTACTTAGAAAGTAGAGGATTCTTAAGAGTTAGCCAAGCCCTTAATATCTCCAAATGTTCAGTTGAACTGGCGGGTTCCCAGGCACACCGCTTTTATCCTGAAGGATACGGTGTTGTCTCCTTTTACTCGTTGGCAATTCAACGATGGGCGTTTCAAGCAGCTATGTCTGCTTGGGTTCCACAGAGTCCCTGTGTACCTTTACCTTTATCCGACGTAAAGTCTGCCGGACAGAAGATTCTGTCCGGCAGACTTTACATTTTAAAGCTATGCCAAGCATTGCTGCGCCGCGATACTTAATATTTAAACCACCTACGTGATCTGCATCGCTCCAGTACCCACACTCAGTACAAATAAATACTTCTCCATCCCTATTAGATGCATCAACATGATGGCATTCTGGACAGGTTCGTGAGGTGTTTTGTGGTGGTACAACGTCCCTAATCTTTCCCGACTTTGCTGCCGTGTACTGAATTTTTAGCTAAGGGGCAAATTTCTGCCTTCGTCTTTAGATCACAATAATTCCCACAAATAAATCTTGACTGATAACTGTCAATTCTGTCTGCTAAATTATAATTGTATGATGCTCTTAACATGCCAAGCCATTGATGCATTTTATTAGATTGATCAATGCTGGGCTTTAGTTTGTAGATATAACCAAGAATTATATTTACCACCTCCAAAACTTATATTACCATCAATATAGTTG
>JAQYWN010000829.1 GCA_029379265.1 Rhizonema sp. NSF051 | reverse complement strand
AATATTCACTCTATCAACAACTGTGATTTTTTACAAATGATTTAGGATTGCTATATCGTCCGCGCACCTTTGAATATCTGGGGAAAGGTGACAACTTCAAATAATAGCTACAATCGCAAAGCGAGAGTTTTGGCGATTTTAGGTGATGACACTGGGTTAAACTTTAATTCGGAGAAATCCGCAATTCGTTCTTTAGAAAAAATTGCAGAGGTTGAATTTGTCGGTTGGCAATCGGGAAAAGATATTACTAAGTTAAAAACTGAAATAGTTGAGACTATTGCATCGAAAACAGGATGGGATATTTTGTTTTTTGCCGGACATAGTAATGAAACTAGCTTAACAGGAGGAGAGTTCTCTATAGCCCCTAACGTAACTTTATCACTCAGCGAAATAGTCCCATCTTTGACTGTTGCAAAAGAACGTGGATTGCAGTTTGCAATTTTTAATTCTTGTAGCGGTTTGAGTATCGCGAATAAACTAATTGACTTGGGTTTGAGTCAAGTTGCCGTTATGCGAGAACCAATTCACAACCGCGTTGCTGAAGAATTTTTCGTTTTGTTTTTGCAAGCTTTGACAGAATACAAAGATGTTCACGAATCATTGTT
Organism: Rhizonema sp. NSF051; assembly: GCA_029379265.1. GTDB lineage: Bacteria > Cyanobacteriota > Cyanobacteriia > Cyanobacteriales > Nostocaceae > Rhizonema. The sequence goes on along the minus strand of JAQYWN010000829.1, from coordinate 3,083 downwards.
AGCTGCTTGTGAGTATCTGAAGTTAGAAAAGAATTTGACTTATCCGAGTTCTTACTTAATTCCTTCTTTGTTTAAACATCCGGAAGCACCTTTATTTCGGATAGAACCTTTTGGAATCAAAGAAAAACTCAAAAATTTGATACCAACTCGTCGGGAAGCGATCGCTCTCTCATCTCTGGTATTGATTAGTTTACAATTACCCGTGCAGCAATTTTTATTGGAACGTCGGTTACTGGTACAGGCAGTATATCGTCAAATGACAAATCAAGTCGAAAAAGCAACGACTCCTCCAGTTGTATTGGTGGAAATCGATGAAAAGTCAATTCGAGATGGGGGTATATCTAACCCCAAGCCAATGAATCGCGAGTACTTAGCGCGGTTGGTGGATAAACTTACAGATGCAAAAGCCAGGGTAGTCGGTATAGATTATTCTTTGGATCGACATCAAGAAGATAATGATCGCATTCTCGCACAATCTCTACAAGCTGCAGTAAAAACTCCAAACCCGACAACATTTGTCTTCACGACAACGCGTGTTAAAAATGGGGAATGGCTGAATGTTTTACCCGATATCGCTAGCCCAAACTGGAGTTTGCAAGGCGAAATCGATATTTTGCCTGGATATATGCAGTTGTTCCCGATTGTCAAGTCTCAGGAAAACCCTTTGTTTTTCGCAGGCTTGTTGGCTATTTCCCATCAGTTACAGCAACGAACTAATGCGCCACAACCGCAATTAAACAGTCAGAAAGATTTTTGGCAACAGATAAGCGAGGGTGACAATAAAACGGTTTTGACACCAGAGCGATCGCATCTACAACCACTGACAGCCTTAAGTTATTGGATTGGTCAAATGTGGTTGCATCCAATTATAGACTTTTCCATTCCCCCTAATCAAGTATATGACTCTGTTCCCGCTTGGAAATTATTGAAGGGGGGAAATTTGAAGACAAATCACTTTAATTCTTTTTGTCGCGATACCAGTCGTACTTGTCATTTTCCTCAAGGCTTGCAACAACAAGTTGTGATTGTTGCGCCTGGGGGATATGGTGAAGCGGGTGTATCGCAAGATAAGGAGGATAATTTTGAACTACCAGCAGCAGTTGCTTATTGGCGAAGTCAAGAAAATCCTGTTAACCCAAGTCAAGTTATGACAGGTGGCGAATATCATGCATACATGGTACATCATATTCTGAATAAAAGATTGGTTGTGCCGATTCCGGATTTATGGATGATTGGATTAGCAATCTTGTTGGGAAAAACAATATATTTATTGCGGCAAGGAAAATCTCATCGCCTTTCAGATTTAATACTGGTAAGTATAATCACAACTATTTATGGTTTGATTAGTTGGCAGATTTACATTTCATCTACTGCTGTGCTTTTGCCTTGGTTTTTACCGTCTGCAACCTTGTCTATTTATGTTCTACCATCAGTGTTGAGGAGAAAAGTTCATGAATAAGTTTTTGTTGCCTACTTTATTGCTGTCAGCCACAGCTTTTACTGTTCTACCCAATCAAGCTCAAAGTGTCAAGAAAACTTCAATACAACAAACCTTTTCTTGGACAAACTTTTCTCTGGCTTTGTTTAGCAAGAAACCTCCCATACAACCGCGCAAAGGTGGTTCTCGCGATCCTATATTTATCTGCATGATTTCTCCAGATGCTCCAACTGAAGGTAGAATTGTTTGGAGCGATCGCCCTACATTTATCTGGAAAGGTTCGGTACAAAAAATAGCCGTGCGGATAGCAGGTAGTCATGAAGATTTATGGAGTCAAGCTGTAGCAGGGATGCAGAGTACAAATTATACAGGAAAAGCGCTACAACCAGGTCAAACATACGACTGGCTGGTGTTTGAAAATGAGTCTCCCAAGAAGTCAGTTCATTTTCAGGTGATGGATGTACAAGAACGAGATCGCATTACCACCTATTTGAATAGTTTAGAAAATCAACGTAAAACAAAAAAAGTTGATAATGAGGCGATCGCTTTAGCCAAAGCCAGCTATTTTGTTCAAAACCATTTATGGGCAGATGCGTTACAGCAAGTTTACTCTGTAGAAAAACCCTCTGGAGAATTGGCTCAAATTCGCCAACAGATTCCCGATAAGCTGTGTAATTCTCAATAAACGGGTATTATAAACCCGACTTTTTTGAGAAGTCGGGTTTCTGACTCATTACAAATAGGATTGCGATATCATTCAATACGGTTTAGTGAAGGCTTTATCCCCCCTAGCCCTCCTTAAAAAGTTGTGAACATAGCCCCCTGAGAAAGTTTTTGCGTAAGTTCTCACAAAAAAATTTAATTTACTTGCCGAATTTTTGCATAACCTTCCACCCCTTCAGAAATATATGTAGGTAAGTAAGCAAGTAAATTTTTAGGAGAAGCAACTATGAAAGGTTTAAAACTAGCAGTAGCAATCTTAGCATTGGGAACAATCGCCATTAGCCCTAAAGCTGATGCTAGAAGCTTATTTAACACTCAATCAATATTCAAATCGGAAGTCATAGCGCAAGTTACCAACTCAGAGAAAGAGAACACAACCGATGCTAAAACCTATTTGGAACGAGGATATAAGCGGATTGAAAATAAAGATTATAAAGGAGCAGTTGAAGATTTTAACCAATTATTGAAAATTGAACCAAACAATGCTTATGCTTACGTCGGTAGAGGATTAGCCAGTTTTTTATTAGAACAATATCAAGTAGCTAAGATGGATTTTGATAAAGCTGTGGAAATTAATCCCGATATTGCCTACGCCTATTATTTTCGGGGTTTTGCTAACTATGCTTTAAAAGATAGACAGGGAGCGATCGCTGACTTACGCAAAGCATCCACGCTGTTTAAAAAAGAACGAAATCAAGACTTTGCTCAAAAAGCAGACACCGCAATTAAAAACATAGAAGCAAGCTAAACGTTAGTTAGAAACCCGACTTCTTTGAGAAGTCGGGTTTCTGACACTTTAAAAATAGCTAAAATACCACAAAAATGAAAAATCGAAGAATGACTTTTTTACACTTCATCCCTAAACTGACTCCGATTTTTATCATGATGGCTACTATCTCAATACCTTTAAATTGTATTAAAG
>JAQYWN010000828.1 GCA_029379265.1 Rhizonema sp. NSF051 | reverse complement strand
TTTTTTAGCTTATTTTTCCTTAGTTTTGTAAGCTATACAATATTCATACTGCTATGAAAATCAAGATATTTAATTTTTTAATGAGTTCTCTAGCTACAGTAGGATTGCTTGCAGTACCTATAAAAGCTACGGGCTCTCCTAAGGTTATAACTCAAACAAACGTAAACCTTGAGAAAATGCAATATAGTTCTGTTGCGATCGCTCCAAGAACGACACAGTTTAGTCAAATAAAGTTGGCAAAGCAAACGGACGAGAGTGCAAGCTCTCTTATAGAAGTTTTCATTGCTTTCACTACAATTGGCTTTATCTTAGGGTGCATTCTTCAGTATACAGAGTATAAAAGGGATCGCATCAAGTGGAGGGATCAAATCCTTTTGGAAATGGAAACTTTAGAAAAGATACGCCTTCTAGAAGTTGAAAATTCAGAAAAGATACAGAAGATGACATTTGAGATTGACCAAAAGATTACTCCTCAAACAGAAAAGCAGATTGAAATTTTAGAAAGGATATGGAAGATGAAGTCTTAATATAGCAATCCTATTTGGTTTCCAAACACAAGGGACAAGGGTACACAGGAGAGATGTTCGCATCTCCTCCACGAATTGCTATAAGTAAGTGGAGGTGACTAAATACAAAGTAAGCGATGGCGAGTTTGAAGAATGGCTTCATGACGAAAAGCCATCTGTGGTAGCTTATACTTAAATTTGGATTGTAGATTATGAGTCACGAACACTGTAAGTGCCGTAGCGAAAATTCGCTCCTGGCATCGCTTGGGGGGAGTGAAGAGGGGCGGAGTTTTAATCTCTCCTCTGCCCCTGCGCCCAACAATGCTTATATAGTATTGGTAAGTTTACTCTGACCTTAAAGTGGAGGCACTAATGACTGAACTACATAACGCTGGTAGTAATGGCATTGAAGTTTGGCCAAGTTTGCCATTCGACAAGTGGAAGGACACATATGCAACACTTCATATGTGGACTCAAATTATCGGAAAAATTCGCCTTGTGCAGAGTCCAATGCAGAATCACTGGTGGCAGGTGCCTTTATACACAACAGTTCGTGGGCTGACAACATCGGTTATTCCATATGGTTCTATAACTTTTGAGATTAGCTTCGACTTTATTGACCACAAACTTATCATCAACACCAGTGACGGAACGACTAAAACACTCGATCTAGTATCACGCTCTGTAGCCGACTTTTACCAGGAGACAATGGCTGCTTTGCGATCGCTTGGTATCGAAATTACCATCTGGACGACACCAGTTGAAGTGGCAGATCCAATTTCCTTTGAGGAGGATCGCAAACATACAACCTATGATCCAGAACATGCACAACGGCTCTGGCGTGTTTTGATGCAGGCAAGCCGTGTACTTACAGAATTTCGCTCCCGATTTATTGGTAAGGTGAGCCCAGTCCATTTCTTCTGGGGCAGCTTTGATCTAGCTGTTACCCGTTTCTCTGGTCGTTTGGCACCCGAACACCCTGGTGGAGTCCTTAATATGGCAGATTGGGTGACGCGAGAGGCATACTCACATGAAGTGAGCAGCTGCGGTTTTTGGCCAGGTGGTGGTGATGGAGAACCTGTCTTCTATGCTTATGCTTATCCCACACCATCCGGTTTCAATGAGTATCCTATTGAGCCAAATGTTGCTTTTTATCATCAGGAAATGGGAGAATTTATATTGCCTTACGATGCAGTGCGAACCGCAAAGTCACCGGATGAAGTACTACTCGCTTTTTTTCAAAGCACTTACCTTGCAGCTGCAAACCTTGGCAAGTGGGATCGGACTACACTAGAAAGCACAAAGAGTGGAGCAGAGCTCGTAGATGCATGAGTTCGCCTATTGTTATTTACCTAATAGACACAAGAGTGAAAATTAATTGTACGTTCGTCAAAACCATTGGTAGGGGCGAACGGCTGTTCGCCCTTATTTCCGGAACCGGAGATGTCTAATAAGTGTGGTCTGATCCCCCTATACCCGCACTCAAATCAATCATATCATGTTCGGTTGAAAACTTATAATAATGTTCGGAGTTGCGCTTTAGGGCTCTTAACAGGAAGAGAGCCCTAAAGCGCAACTACGAACCTATCTTTTATTTATAACTCATTTACCGAACATAATATCAGAGATGCGTAAGCGCTTGCCGCAAGGCATAGAAACGCCGTCCATGTAATATACCGTTAATCTCAAAGCTTTAAGGTGATTCCGTTGTGTTGGGTGCGGTTGATGATGCGACAGTGCAAGTTTTGGATGCGTTCGATTTGTTCGACAACTTCTGTCCCCGGTTGAAGTGCAGTCATATCAATTTCTTCGACTGCTGCAAAACCTTCGTGCCGCCGTGGTGGAAAGTCTAACAGCGATTTGTACATGCTGGCGATGATTTCTGGGGGAACCTGGCGATCGCGTTGTTGGTTCCACTTCATACAGATTTCGATAGGTGTTTTTAAATACCAGGCAATCCAGATGAGATTTTTTGCTTCTACCTTCATTAAAAAATCCAACCGGAAGGCGCGTTTGCAGTTGGTTGCGTCGTATATGACACTCTTACCAGATGCGATCGCATTTCCAATCAGAACGATAACTTGGTTTTCGACTTCATTCCAATTGCCTTGAATCTTAGCATCACCATAGAGTGCAGCGCGAATTTCGTCAGTAGAGACAATGACGTAGTTATCGAGTTTTGCTAAAGCATGAGCGAAAGTTGATTTACCACTACCAGGAATACCAATGAGAAAGTGACAGATCTTTGATGTGGACATCGACTTTATTTACAACAAAAACTGGCATTGCAGTAAGTCACAATTGTAAACTAGTTCAAAAAGTTCGTAGTTGCGCTTCAGCGCTCTTCCCGCTTAGCGCCTACAGCGCTCTTCCCGCAACCACAAACTGTGATCAAGTTTTATCTATGCCGACTTACTTATTGCTTGTATTCTATGCGCGTCCGTATACATCGCAGTTGGTGTTTCCAAATGACGAACAAATTAGATAGAGTTTTCTCCAGAAGAGAGAAGCTTCTCAAGGGCAGCGGTGAAGTCCTCGTAAGGAGAAACTCCAACGATGGTTTCTGCTAACTCACCATCTTTAAAAAATAAAACTGCAGGAATGCTCTTAAGACCGTATCTTTTAAAAACAGGCTTGTTATTGTCGATGTCTATCTTCACCACCTGGGCACGATCCTTGTATTCCGCCGCAAGTTGATCCATTAACGGACTCACAAGACGACAGGGACCACACCAAGTCGCAGTAAAATCAACAACCACACATTTCTGTTCACTTAAAAGACTATCAAATTCACTTTCTTGAATGTAAGCAACTGTTTCAGTAGACATTATTTAATTCCTCAGTATCAAAATAAGATTTCTCTTCCACGTTGACTGTATAAACTATACTCCCTTCCGCTGTCAAGTTCATCTGTCAACAGGGCACACGCTTTTCTCATTTTTTATGTTGCGCAATGGTTTTCCTTAAGAGAAGGAGCGCACTCGTAGGAAACAGGACTCGCAACTTCTATATAGCTTAACTTTCCAAGACGAACATTTAATTCCGCTACGCGGTACTCGTGACAAACCTAATCTGTTAGCAAAAAAGTTATTTTGTTTGATGACCTATTTCCTGGTTTGCTCAGTCATTGATATCAATAACTACCAAACAAGTACATATTCTTGCTTAATAAATGCTTTTATAC
>JAQYWN010000827.1 GCA_029379265.1 Rhizonema sp. NSF051 | reverse complement strand
AGATAAAGTAATTCTCTTTTTTTGTCTAAGCGCAAAATATCAATTTCTAAGGGAATATTTGTGACATTTTGCAAATTCAATTGTAATTTATTGACGCAAGAGCTAAATAATGCTGCTTGCAAGAATTTAGGGTTAAGTAGAGAGGGAGAATTGGGCGTGGAGGAGTCAGATTTGGGATAAGTAGAAAGTGGTAATTGTAAAGACGCGATCGCTGATTCTTCTAAATAAGATTTTGACGATCTCAAATTTTGCGTCTCTATAACTCGTTTCCTTTGGTATGGTGAACTGAACAACCGATTAATAAGCCAACGAGCCGTCAATAGTTCTCGTCTGCGTCCTGCCAAAATGGCCCGATCCAGTAAAAGCAGTCCAGGGATTTTTAACTGTGCTGTTACTTCTGCCAATGTAGTATCGATGTAACTACTGTCAGACAGACGGAGATTATTCCGTAGAATAGAAAAAGGTGATTGGGAGGAGTGAGGAGTTATCTCCTTAATTCCACTATCTCCAAACCAACAAGAAATACCCACACTCACGAACCGCATGACGGCGACTAATTCGGAGATAGGCGTGCCTTTAGGGCAGTAACCCTCTACCCCAGTAGCCCTTGCTGCTAAAAGTAACCTTTGTTCTCTGACAGAACTAAGAAGCAGTATCGGCAGGTTCGGATACTCGGTTTTTAGGTGCCGACACATTTTTAAACCGAGATGCTCGTCGGCAGTAAGATTATTGCCTAGTTCCAAAATCACCAAATTGACTTGATTGGAGTCTTTTTGTGCCATTTCTGCTAAAGTTTGCAGAGCAGCAGTGTATGTTTCTGCTTCCGATACGACTTGTAAATTAGGCACTTGTTCCAGAGCTACCTGTAGTCCTAGCCGAAAGATTGGGTCTTGGTCAACTAATAATAATTTTAAAAATACATCGCTCATAGTCCTTGCAAAAATACAGGTACTATATTTTCTAGGCTGTCAGAAGTCAAAAGCCATTTTTCTTCTAACATCTGTACCATTCATTGTTACAAAAATCTACTCATGTCTCCTTCGTCCGCGCCAAAACAGGTCAATGGAAATACTCGACGCTACCATAAGAGAACGGGTTGCCCAAATTATCATGGAGTTTTTGGGGGGAGAAATATGAACACGGTAACGCTAAATCAAGAACGCTTTCAACTTCAGGATATTCCTACTCGGTTAAACGACTTGGCAACGCACCTAGACCAAATTCGCTCGCTAGTTTTAACTGACACAGACTCAGATAAAATTGTTAGCTTGATGCGCGAGAGTCGATATTATATCGAGTGGATTGTACCGCAATTTGTGGATATTGATGTTGACTCTTCTGCCGAACTAGTCGATTTAGGACGTGTTCTTACCCGGTGGCTGTTTAATTGGGAAAAAATCTGGGTTGACAATATTGAGCGAACCGCAGTTGCCCAAATTGCTGGCAGTTTGTCAGAACGTGTTCGGGAAGTGTCTTCATTAGTATCTTGACCAAGCTAGCTCGCACCACGGATCTCGGCTCAATGGGCAACATTGCGGTTGTTAGAGAATGAGAAATGTTGCAATAATAACAATAATGTAAGAGTCGATTTTTTGACTGGTTAATCCATAATCGTGACGTGTTTACCGCCTATAAAGCCAGTTTAGGCTTCATTTGGGCTTAATTTTTGTTTAAGTCCCATTAAGATGACTAGGCTTTTACCCACGACGATTGGGAAAAAGTCTTGAAGATAGTCCCGACTGGAGAAGTCTCAGGAAATTCGTGCCAAATCGTGTCTCAATGATCTATTCACCCAAATAATGTGCCAATCTTATTCTTAGCAATCCCTTAGGTGGAAGCTAGGGGTTGGTGAACTATCTTATTAACTGAAGATGGTTAAGTAAATGTACTTAAATATTTCTGATGATTAAAAAATAAAATCCCAACTCAAACTGATACTGTTCACTTAAGACTAGTTTTGAACAGCATTGTGAAGAAGTGTCTTTACAAAAAAATTAAAATATTTTTCTTTGTTTCCTTCTCCCTTCTCTCCAATTCTTAGTCTTGCGAGTTACGATATCCATAGAAGTTAATAGTGTAGTCGGTAATCCGCACTCCAGTTTGTTCTTCAACTTGGCGGATGATTTCTTCTGGCAATTTCAGATGAACATCTAAAATTTGGTTTGTGTCCAGACAATTAACATGACTGTGGGAATCACTGATATTACCGTATAAACGTCCATCACAGTGTTCGATACACTCTATAATGCTTTGACTCGATAATGCTTCTAAATTTTGATAGACAGAAGTATGACCGATCGCTTTCCCTTGCTGATTTAGGCGATCATAAATCTCTCGAGCTGAAAGATGCTCGTTTGCTTGCCAAAGGAGTTCTAGAATAAAGCGACGCTGACGACTCACACGCATACCCAACTCTTGACACTGCTCTAAAGCATCTTCAAGGGAACGAATTGGTTTTGCAAATACTGCTTGCTGTTGCATATTGTAATTTTTTAATTGAGCTAATTTTCTCTGAAGAGAATGTTTGATATTTTGTATATTAAACGGTTATGAATGCGACACCTTATCCTTTATCTGAGCTTTTACCTTTGTTTGCTATAAAACTGCAGCCCGGATAGATTCTTGTGTTGCTTGACGGTTGCTTTGTTTTTATAAAGTAAACTCATTACAACTTTAGCTTAAAATAGCTGTAAACGTCCACTAGAAAGTAGGCGTATCTTAACTTTGTGCGATTGCTTCTCAATCAGCCCAAGCGTTACCAAGAAAGGCAAAGGCTTAAGCGCAGAAAGAAAAAGGTATGTGGGTGTAGAGACAGCATGATAAAAGCGTCTTTACATTAATTAAAAATTTGTGTCTAGATGCACAAGCACTTTTCCACAAGGTTTCCAATTTTAATCCCACGCGCTTTCCTTGTAGGAGCGCGTGGGAGCATAGCTGACTGCTTCAGCTATGCTCAACTCAGGAGTGAAGATTCAGTTATTTTGGAGCCAGAAAGGAGTACTATGAGTTGCCCTTGGCTATTTTCTAACGGACATGACAATCACTATCTCACTCAACACTGACAGTATCAACACCTTGGATCTCTCAACAGCAGTAAGAGTTATTGAAAAACTTCTGCTAGAAGGAGCAGTCTTATCCTATGAACAGCAGCTGCGCTTTGAAATTGACTATTCTCAAGAACCAGATGATCCACGGGAACTCCCTGAAATTCCAGAAGTGCGGCTTTGGTTTATTCGCTTAGATGCTCGCTATCCCTGGTTACTTTTTTTACTTGATTACAAAGCCGGGGAATTAGTGCGCTATGCCGCCATGCTTGTACCGCATCAATTTAGTAGTAAAGAAGGCATTCTATATAATCCTGAAGCTCTAGAAATATTTTTAATGAACAAGTTATTTGTTTTAACTGATTGGTTACAACAGCAGAATATTCCCGGTAAGTCTCGCCTCCAGTCAATGGCGCAACTACTAGGTTATGAATTAGATGATGCTCTGTTTGAGATGTTTTGAAAGAAGCTAGTCTATTTCTGTTAGTGGTAAATGGTCAACAAACAGCAACGAACCACTAACATTATTTCATCTGGCATATTAGGCTTAATGCAGTATTGAAAGCATGTCCAACTGCTTTAGATTTGCTTGGTAAAGCTGCCTGCCAGAGACGGTAATCGTTATATTCAATAATTAAGTTTACCAT
>JAQYWN010000826.1 GCA_029379265.1 Rhizonema sp. NSF051 | reverse complement strand
ATATAAGATTGCTATATTTGATAATCTTCGACTATTTAGCATGAAAATCATTCTTTTTCCACACAAAATCAAAAAAAGATCGCGATCGCTACTTGGAATCATCCTCAGTTTCTGTCTACTCTTATCTAGTTGTCAGATTCCTGTAAAGAATGACGGAATTATACATCTGACACTATGGCAAGGAATCAATCCTCCGGCTAATCGGGATGTGTTTCAAAAACTGGTAGACAAATTTAATCAGACTCATACTGATATTCAAGTAGAATCTATTTACTCAGGTCAACAACTGCCGAAAATATTAACAGCAGTCGTTGGCAATGTGCCTCCAGATATCCTGTTATTGTACCCAGAAATAACGGGTCAGTTAGTAGAACTAGGAGCAATTCAACCTTTAGATGATTGGCTCTTAAAGTCACCGTTGAAGACGCAAATCAGCTCCAACCTATTTGAAGAAATGCAGTTAGACGGTCATATATGGTCAGTGCCACTGTATACCAGTAACATCGGCATTTTTTACAGACCAAAGCTTTTCCAAGCTGCAGGAATTACTCAAACACCCAAGACTTGGGAAGAGTTACGGCAAGTTGCTAAAAAACTAACAATAGATCGTAACGGTGACAATCGTCCAGAACAGTATGGAATGTTACTTCCTCTAGGGAAGGGAGAATGGACTGTCTTTAGTTGGTTTCCCTTTTTACTAAGTGCTGGGGGAGAGATAGTGACAAACAACCGACCGAATTTGGTTTCTTCGGGTGCGATCGCCGCCTTACAATTTTGGCAAGACCTCTTGAAAGATGGTTCGGCAAAGCTTTCGGCCCCAGAAAGAGGTTACGAAGAAGATAACTTTATCGCCGGTCGTGTCGCTATGCAAATTACAGGACCTTGGACCTACATCACAAAGTCTAATGTTGATTACGGGGTATTTCCCATACCTGCAGGTACCAAGCAAGCTTCGGCGATCGGCAATGGAAATCTGTATGTCATGAATGCCACACCAGCCAGAAAGCAAGCCGCACTTAAGTTTTTAGAGTATGTTTTGAGTGAAGAATTTCAATTAGAGTGGAGTATGGGAACAGGTTTTGTACCAGTTAATTCCAGAGCGGCTCAAAGCAAAGTTTATCAGCAATTCGTCAGCCAAAAACCAATGTTAAAAGTGTTTCTAGAGCAAATGCCCGTCGCCCACGCTCGACCTATTATTGCTGGCTACAGTCGTCTATCGGACAGTCTCGGTCGTGCGATTGAGGCAACAATGCTGGGAGAATCTCCAGAAAAAGCTCTTCATTCAGCTCAAGAACGTTTGGAAGTTTATTGGGATAACAAGTAATCTTTAATCAAAAATGTAAAGAGTCTCGGTTGTCCTAAATAAGGGCGATTTTTACTACACAACGGGAGCATAATTACTGAGATGGTAAATTTCTTTTCAACTGACACAAGCCCAGTGCTGGAATAACTCCCAGAATTAATGCGGTCAATCCTTGTCCACTTAAATACAATATTTGAGCACTATGCACTTCTGGAAACTCTTGAACAAGGGAAAGTAACCAAACCAAGAGACTGATCGATAAGAATGAAATTGAAGGCAGAAAATTCCACCACCAAGCACTCGTAGTGTATCGTCGCAGTACCAGCCACTGGAAAAAACCTAACCAAATTCCAGAAAGAATATACGCAAGGGTTGACAAAATTCCCAAAATAACAATTTCACTAGGAAATAAAGTTTTATTTAAAGATAAAGCAAGAGATGAAATGGAGTTAATCCATGCAGCAGAAACGCCGTTGCAAATCAGCCAACCTACGCAGGTAGCAAGCATCCATAACCAACCTGATACGTATTGGTGCAGGATGATCGCCTGATCTGCGCCAAAAATAACTGCAAACACAACACTACTCAGGTATTTTCCTAAAGTGTATGATATTTGCTGCTGTAGAAAAGCTGGTGGCAAAATTTCCATAATGGTTCTTTCTATGAGCATACTGATGATTCCACCTACAATCCACCCAATAATGGTCATTAAAGTAAATTGGATAAAAAATCTCTGACGCAGGGTGCGAGGAATCAAAAAGCTTTGCTGTCTGGAAACGCTTTTTGTCGCTCCTGTTTCATAAGGGCTGTTTGAATCGGTTTGCATAAATTTTATTAGTAGCGTTACGTACCAAACGCATAATAACCTCACACAGGAGAAGGCGATCGCAGGAGCAAGACTTCTCAGTTGGTGATGTCCGGTTAAAACGGATTGCACACGCACTCCGATCATTTGGGGCTAAAGAGGGAGAAAAAGCTGTGCTTTTGAAAAAGCACAAACTGGTAATGATAAGCTAAACAATGACATAAAAAAGAGTATAGGACGAAGTGTTAAATGGGTATTTCCTCATACGATCCCCATCTCCTCAGGGTAGCTCGTGGTGAAGTATTAGACCGTCCACCTGTATGGATGATGCGACAGGCGGGACGATACATGAAAGCTTATCGAGACTTAAGGGAGAAGTATCCTTCGTTTCGCGATCGTTCGGAAATCCCGGAAGTGGCGATTGAAGTTTCCTTGCAACCTTGGAAAGCCTTTCAACCAGACGGAGTGATTTTGTTTTCTGATATCGTCACTCCCCTGCCTGGTTTGGGTATTGAGATGGATATTGCCGAAGGTAAAGGCCCAATTATCGACTCGCCCATTCGTACTCAAGAACAAGTCGATAACCTGCACGAATTAGAACCAGAAGTCTCGCTGCCGTTCATCAAAACAATTTTGCAAGCTTTGCGGCAAGAAGTGGGTAATAAATCGACAGTGTTAGGCTTTGTAGGTGCACCGTGGACATTGGCAGCTTACGCGGTAGAAGGAAAAGGTTCTAAAACCTACTCCGCCATTAAAGGCATGGCGTTTTCAGACCCAAAAATTTTGCATCAACTGCTGGCAAAATTAGCAGATGCGATCGCCATTTATGTCCGCTACCAAATCGACTCAGGCGCTCAAGTCGTGCAAATGTTCGATTCATGGGCAGGTCAATTGAGCCCTCAAGATTATGATACCTTTGCTCTCCCCTACCAAAAACGAGTTTTTCAACAAGTCAAGGAAACTCATCCAGATACACCCCTGATCCTTCTGGTGAGTGGTAGTGCGGGTGTCTTGGAAAGAATGGCCTCATCCGGTGCAGATATTGTCACTGTAGATTGGTCGGTGGATATGGCAGAAGCACGCGCCAGATTGGGAAGCCATGTGAAAGTTCAGGGAAATCTCGACCCTGGTGTACTATTCGGTTCTAAAGAGTTTATCCGCGATCGCATCCGTGATACAGTTCGCAAAGCTGGCAGTGGTGGACATATTCTCAACCTTGGTCATGGTGTTCTTCCGGAAACCCCAGAAGAAAATGTCGCTTTCTTCTTTGAAACAGCAAAGCAACTTGAAGCTTTGGGAGTGGGGAGTAGGGAGTAGGGAGGTTTTGGGAGTAAGGAGTTATACAGACGCGCGGATTTTGTCTTGAGACAAAAGTCAGGAGTTGGAAGTTATATTTTTTTATGCTTAGCACGCTGACGCGGAACCTTTTACTTCATTGCTAATTCTTTACTCCTGTACGGGCGGTTTTTGTAAGATGTTGTGTTCGCTCTAGCGATGTTCTTTCTATTAAACCCGCCTTTACGAGCCTCTTGTACGGGCAGGTTTAACCAGATAACTTATCGACTCCAAAATTAATCGCTAAAAC
>JAQYWN010000825.1 GCA_029379265.1 Rhizonema sp. NSF051 | reverse complement strand
TTACTATTTATTCTCCCACAAATATGGTCTGTTTATTTACGCCGACCTATACTAGTAACGCAAAACACGTTCTCGCCTTAGTTCTCAACACTCAAGGCAATTTACAATTAGCACAGGGGCAAGCTGAAAATGCTTTGCAATCATGGCAAAAGGCTGCTAAAATGTATGCTGAAATTGGTGATACTGCTGGTAGTACTGGTAGTTTAATTAACCAGGCGACAGCCTTGCAATCTTTGGGGTTTTACCGCCGCACAATTCAATTATTTGAGCAGGTAGAAAAAAATCTCCTTTCTATGCCTGACTCGCCTTTAAAAGTCGGTGGATTACGAAGTTTTGGCAATGCACTGCTAGCTAGTGGAGATGTGGAAAAGTCTCAGAAAATGTTGGAGCAAAGTTTGGCAGTAGCACAACAATTGCGATCACCACCTGAAGAAAGTGCAACTTTACTCAGTTTAGGCAATGCCGCCTTCGCAATGGGCAAGAGAAATCTCATCAAGGAAAATACGAACGACGATAATTTCCTCCCGTCACGATGTGGACAAACAGCGATTGCCCAAACAGAGAAAACCAAGTTATATTACAAAAAAGCCTCTGATTACTATCATGAAATCGTTAACAAGTCAAGTTCTCCTATCACTGCTGTACAAGCACAACTCAATCGCTTGAGCTTATTGCAGTCTCTTGGGCAAAAACCAACGAGCGAAGATGTGGGTTCAATTCAATCTGTACTCTCCAATTTAATCCCCAGTCGAGCCGCAATATACGCCAGAGTCAACTTTGCCCAGAGTTTGGTTTGTCATGAATTGGGGGACAAGGAGACAAGAGAAGATATTGTCCACATCTTAAACACTGCTGTGCAACAAGCCAAAGACCTCAAAGACCAACGAGCTGAGTCTTATAGTCTGGGTTATCTGGCTCAATTTTACGAGATGACAAAACAATTGTCAAAAGCTCAGCAATATACCACGTTAGCTTTAAATCTTGCTCAGATCATAAATGCACCGGATATTGCTTATCAGTGGCAATGGCAACTTGGACGCCTGCTTTTGGTAAAGGGAGATTCAGAAAGAGCAGTAAAAGCTTACACCACAGCAGTGGAAACTCTTCATACTTTACGCGGTGATTTGGTAGCTCTCAATCCGGACATTCAATTTGACTTTCGAGATGAAGTAGAACCAATATATCGCCAATTGGTAGGATTACTTTTACAATCGAACCAAACCTCCACTAATAAAGCAGTAACGAAACAAGTCAGCCAGAAAAACTTGAAGCAAGCTCGCGAAGTGATTGAAGCTTTACAATTAGCTGAATTAGACAACTTTTTCCAAGATGCTTGTATTACCGTCCAGCCAACGCAGATCGACGAAGTGGTGGACAATGCTAATCCAGTGACAGCAGTTTTTTACTCAATTATATTAACAGACCGCATCGAAATAATTGTCAAATTACCGCGTCGTCAAGAATTACTGCACTACACGACTTACAAACCTAAAGTTGAAGTTGAAAGCACTATTAACACACTACGACAAAAACTACAACAACGCTATACATTCCGCGATCGCGAAGCCCTTTCCCAAGAACTGTATAACTGGATTATCAAACCTGCCATTGCCGACTTAGAACAAAGCAAAGTCAAAAATCTAGTTTTTGTGATGGATGGTTCCTTGCGGAATATCCCAATGGCAGCGCTTTACGACGGTAAACAGTATTTAGTAGAAAAATACAGTGTTGCCCTCTCGCCTGGTTTGCAACTGTTAGCACCCAAACAAAAACGGGGACGATTTGAAGCTTTAGCTGGCGGGCTAACAAAATCTCGCAACGGCTTTAGTGCCCTACCAAATGTCGCCACCGAATTGCAGCAAATCAAGTCTATTATACCTTCTAAAGAACTCATCGATCAAGCTTTTACTGAGACAAACATAATCAAGCAAGTTGGTTTAGCTTCTTTTCCTATAATTCACCTAGCAACTCACGGCAAATTCAGTTCTCAACTCGAAGATACATATATTCTTGCTTGGAATGGCAAGCTTAATATTAAGCAGTTACGTGAAGTACTACAAACTAGAGAACAAGTGGTAGGGCGCTCTAATCGCGTACCACCTCCAATTGAATTACTTGTCCTCAGTGCGTGTGAAACAGCGAGTGGAGATAAGCGTGCTGCTTTGGGACTCGCTGGTGTTGCTGTGCGTTCCGGCGCACGCAGCACCCTAGCTTCATTGTGGCAAGTAGACGATGAATCTACCTCCATTCTGATGAGTGAATTCTATCGACAGTTAACACATGATCCCAATTTAACTAAAGCAGAAGCCCTCCGTCGTGCTCAACAGTCTGTTTTGAAGGACAAAGGACATCCATTTTATTGGGCACCCTATGTTTTAGTGGGGAATTGGCTTTAGGGCGATTTTCAGAGCATAGAGCAATTTTATTTTTGTAAATGTTTTGTAGCTTCGCTTTCAGACATTACGTAGCTGCACATCAAGGCACTTATCGAATTTTAATGATGCTATCAGGGCTGATTCAGGGTCATCGCTCATACTAGTAATTGTCGGTTGATGTAACTGGATTATGAAGAAACGGTATTTTTTACAGGCTGGTGCAGCAATGCTGGGAACAGCATGGTTATCGCAATATTTAACAAGTAGATCGCAAGTTATAGCAGTTGCACAAAAAAAGTTTGAAATTACTAAAACTGACGCAGAATGGCGCAAGATTTTAACGCCGGAACAGTTTCAGGTGCTGCGTCAACATGGAACTGAATTTGCTGGCAGCAGCCCTCTTGACAAGCAATATGCCAAAGGTACTTATGTGTGTGCTGCTTGCAATTTGCCATTGTTTACATCTAAAACTAAATTCGACAGTGGCACAGGCTGGCCTAGTTTTTACGCACCTATTGATGGGGGAGTTGGCACATCTGTAGATAATTCGCTTTTTATGACCAGAGTTGAAGTGCATTGCCATCGCTGTGGTGGACATCTAGGTCATGTATTTGATGATGGCCCTGCACCTACGGGCAAACGTTACTGTATGAATGGGGTAGCAATGAAGTTTGTTTAGCTCAATTCAAAAGAAGCTCCACGTTCTACCAACCGATTATTGATGGTGGCAATGATTGTGCGATGTTCAGCAGTGTCGAGCGATCGCTCTTGAGCCACCTTTGCCTGTACCAAGTCAGTGATCAAATCATCTTGAGGCTGTTTTTGGCGACACTCTATGACATCACGAAAATAATGCTGGAAAGCAATCATATCTTTAGCACACTCGATCTCCTGCTCTCTAGAAAGCATATGACCAAAAAGGCAGGGGAGCTTTCTAGCAGTCTTGCTGGGGGGAAAGATTCTGGAATTTCCCTACCACATGGGTTTCAAGCCCCTAACTTTAGTTATGAAAAAAAGGAAATATGTATTTCGATCCACGTAGTGCGCGAAGCTCTGCGGAGAGAGTACTCTCTCCGCAAGACTTCGCGCTTCGGTCTGCCGGGGGAAGCTTCAAGAGGCGAGCTTCGCGCGAAGCTCGTCGGACGGAATCTTCCGCCCGACAGACTTCGCAAGAAATACTACGTCCTTATTACAAGCCCCTCCATTTATGGATGGGGTTTCCCCCTGCTCACGAACCCCAGCAAGACTGCCTCTTGTTGACCTAGCTCAGATCTTGCACCTACGGTATAAACCAGGAGTAGGCGAATAAAGAGTACAAAA
>JAQYWN010000824.1 GCA_029379265.1 Rhizonema sp. NSF051 | reverse complement strand
GTTCTTAGTTTTTTAAGAACAATTGCAAAATACGATGAAGTTGCTATGATTAAAAGGTAAGCCTAATCTTTCTCTCACTCTGAGGATGTCCTTGTAAAACTTTACTCAG
Source organism: Rhizonema sp. NSF051 (assembly GCA_029379265.1). Taxonomy (GTDB): domain Bacteria; phylum Cyanobacteriota; class Cyanobacteriia; order Cyanobacteriales; family Nostocaceae; genus Rhizonema. The sequence goes on along the minus strand of JAQYWN010000824.1, from coordinate 3,592 downwards.
CCTGAGGCACGATGGGCAAATTAAAAGAGAATTAATAAAAACCATCTTGGGTATTGCCACGGTGGTTTTTTTGCTAGAAATCACGCTGCTGACGAAGTTCTGGCAGCGTGATTTTTTTGCTTAGATAGATAATCTTCGACGACTCGTCGCAAGAAAGCACAACGGGCTAAACCCTGTTTTTGTGCGAGGTCGCCTACTTCGTCTAAGTAATGTTGATCAAGTCGTACTGTCACTGGATTTTTCCTTACGGGTCGAGCCATATAAACTTTTGTCCTGTGTACATAAAAATATCTTAGCACTTAGAATCATTTATGTGTTTTATATTACAGCAGATATATTTTTAAATGCAATGCATTTTAGTAGATGTTAGATGCAGTATTTGTTTGAAGTTACAGGTTTACTCGTAGTTTCGTTTTTAATTTGTATTACAAAATACCTCTAAAAAATGATTTTTAAGGAATATAATAATTTTTAAACTAGTGCGTTTTATATAGTTAACTTGTCCCTGGACGAACTCACAAAATTTAAACGAGACGTCTTGGAATTTCTACGTCAGCCTTTGGAAGATGGCTATGTCAGGATTTCCAGGACAAAACAATCGGTAATGTTTCCGGCTCAATTTACTTTGGTGGCAAGTACTAATCCCTGTGCTTGCGGTTACTATGGCGATCCGATCCAACAATGTACTTGTTCGCCACGGCAAAGAGAACAATATTGGGCAAAGCTTTCTGGTCCTTTGATGGATCGAATCGATTTACAAGTGGCAGTGAATCGCTTGAAACCTGAGGAAATTATGACTCAACCCACAGGAGAATCATCCGTCACAATACGGGAAAGAGTCCAACTTGGACGCGATCGCGCTCTGAGCAGATTTCACCAAGAACTAAATCTGCGATGCAACGCACATATGCAAAGCCGCCATCTCCAGAAATGGTGCAAGTTGGATGATACAAGTCGCAATATATTGGAAGGGGCAATTAGAAAACTTGGTTTATCAGCAAGAGCAAGCGATCGCATTCTTAAAGTAGCACTTACCATTGCAGATTTAGCAGGAGATGATCACTTAAAAACGCAGCATGTTGCTGAAGCAATTCAGTATCGTACAATTGATAGAATGCAATAGACATAAGCGAGAAATGATGTCAGCGCACTCCTGATAATGGTAGCGAGCACAAATTTGTTAGCCTAATATGTGGCAAATTTGACACGTTGAGTTAGATTGAAAACCTTACGATTACCCTACACTACTCGAGAGTGTTGATTACTGCTGCGACTCTGTTTATACTGGGCGAAGAGAAGAAATTAAAAAACAAAGCAGCGAGGAGAAACGCAGGGTTGGAACGGCGATCGCCTCTGCACTAACTCAAGCGAGAATTCTTGCTTGGAATTTTCCTTGATGCAAGTCACGATATTAACACACTACTGTCGCCGATATTTCAAGTATTCCTGTTAATCCAACAACAGTGATCGCATTGAGAGAGAAGTCAGGATATTTGTTTTCACGGAAATTAAACTATATTTGTACTTTATACCTAAAAATTATCAGATTTAGGATTATCTAGTGTCCTTTATTGCTAACTCTCCACTGACCATCACGCTCAAAGTCCCAACCCTCAACGATAACAAGGCAGACTTCATTCGTATGTTTAGACTTTGGCAGCAAATTAGAGGAACCCATACACCAAAAGTTATCTTTGACTTTTCTGAATGTAACTTTCTTCGCCAAAACGCTGTTGCCTTCTTAGGTGGTTTAGCTCGCCTTCTTAAATCTCGTGGTGGTCAAGTTGACTTTGCCTGGGATACACTTCAATGCGATATCAAAGGGAATCTAGCTCAAAACGGTTTTCTACATACCTTTGGAGATAATCAACAAGGGTGGACAGGAAATTCCGTTGCTTACAGGGAAGATGCTAACGACAACTTGGAGGGTATTCTGAATTACTTAGATCAACAGTGGCTTGGACGTGGTTGGGTGGAAGTTAGTCAAGCTATCAAAGATGAAATTATTCATAATGTTCTTGAAATCTACAGCAATGCTTTTGAACACGCAGTGTCTGATATCGGTGTATTTACTTGTGGACAACGATATCCTAACTTGAATACACTAAAGCTTACTGTCATTGATTTTGGTGTTGGCATCCCAGCAAATGTGCGCCAATTTCTTCACAACAGCAGTATGTTGGCTGAAAGGGCTTTAAAATGGGCATTTCAACCAGGGAAGACAACTCGATGCAGTAGAATACCTGGGGGTACTGGTCTGGACTCATTAAAAAACTTTGTTAAGAGTAAACAAGGTAAAATTGAAATCTATAGCCACGATGGTTATGCTTTAATTGACGAAAATCAGGAACTCTACCAAAGCTCACCCACTTTTTTTGAGGGAACTTTAATAAACATCACAGTAAAATGCAAAGTAAATTACCATAACTTTACACAAGATGAGTTATTATTTTAGTACTAATGTTCTATTTAAGAGCTTGAAGCCATGAAATACAAGGTTTACGAGCTAATTGGCGAAAACGGCATGAGCCAACAGGCAGGGCAGAAAATCTATAATTTGATTTATCCCAGACTCCAAGCAGGGGAGTCAGTAGAGCTAGACTTTACTGGCGTAAGAAGATTATTGTCAGTGTTTTTCAACTTTGCTATCGGTCAACTGCTAGGTGACATCAAAGCAGAAGACTTGAATCGGCTTCTGATTATATCTAACCTCAGCTCCATTGGTCAACAGACTTATGACAATGTAATTGAAAATGCTTTGCATTACTACTCAGATGAGCAGTATCGCAAAGCCGTAAATGAAATGATTCTTGAACAATCTCTCTGTTCGTAATGGCAGTTAACTACATCATAAAAGCAGATGTTATTGACATCACGGTTGATTCCCCTAAAAAAGGGGATATTTTTTTAGTTGATACAAATGTCTGGTACTGGCTGACATATCCGCCAGCAAGTTTGTCAGCACAATTATATCAAAGTACCAGTTATCCAAACTATATTGAAAGTACAGTTACAGTCGGAGCTACACTCTGCTACTCAGGCTTATCCCTAGCTGAATTAGCTCATCGTATTGAAAGTGAAGAACACAAACTGTCACCCTATGGCTCTACTTCAGATCCAAATTACCGTCAGAGGGCAAAGGAATACCGTCATAACTACCCCTCGGAACGAGCCAAGGTTGTTTTCCAAGTACAAGCTGTGTGGAATCAGATTGAGAGTATTTATGCTGCCCAAATTGATTTAACACTGAATAAAGCCACTGTAGATGCTACCGTCACTCGGTTCAGCACTCAGTGTCTAGATGGCTATGACCTGTTTATTCTGGAATCGATGAAACAGGAGTCATTGACTAAGATTATTACCGATGATGGTGATTATGTAACCGTACCAGATATTCAGGTATTTACTGCTAATCAAAGAGTGATTAGAGAAGCGAAGCAGCAAAAAAAACTGATTAAGCGGTGATTTTGCCAAGGGTGATTTACTTTGAGATAAGCAGTATTAGTTGGTACAGCTACTCAGTCTTTCACCAATGATCGCTTTTTACACCTCCTTAATTTTTCAAGTAATATTACTTTATAAAATGTATTTT
>JAQYWN010000823.1 GCA_029379265.1 Rhizonema sp. NSF051 | reverse complement strand
ATATATAGCAATACTAAATGATGGGTGAATTCTATTAAGACTGTCATCTGTCCGATGTCCTTAGTATAAATGACAACTCCTATACAAGTCACAACTCAAATAGAACTGCTATAAATATGATCTAAAAATTGACAAGGGAGTTGAACGGAATCTTGCTGAATATCAAGCGATCGCTAATGAGTCTGACTGTCATCTCGGCTTTTCTAACACCATACATTGTGACAGCAGCACCACCAAACCCAGACAAAACAGTAAATTGCGAAATCCTGGTTGTAGGAGGTGGACTTTCTGGTGTCGCCACCACTTACGAAGCTTTACTCGCTGGACGAACTGTTTGTCTGACAGAAATTACTGACTGGTTGGGAGGACAAATTTCCTCTCAAGGGACTTCTGCACTGGACGAACGACCAACCCAGCGATCGCGCTTATTTTACTCTCGTGGGTACCTAGAATTGCGTCGGCGCATTCAGAGTCGGTACGGTAAACTCAATCCTGGTAATTGTTGGGTGAGTGAGTCTTGTTTTTTACCCCGTGATGCTCATCAAATTTTAACCCAAATGCTCCGAGATGCAGAGAAACGGGGCAGGGGCAAGTTAGAGTGGTTTCCCAATACCGTGATCAAGGAATTGGAAAAAAGTGATGATGGGAAAATTATAAAGGGTGCGATCGCCATCCAACATCAACCAACGAAAGGCGCACCACCTCTGAACACCTTTACTTTATCTCAAACCATTAAAGACGCCTATAGCTACGAAAACTCTTCTCGCTTTAGCAAAACTATTCTCCGCTTCGCCCCCAAGCAAACCAAAAGTACTGATAGTAATGCTCCTAACTGGTACGTTTTAGATGCTAGTGAAACCGGAGAAATTATCGCTCTTGCTGATGTTCCCTACCGTGTAGGAATTGATGGAATCTCCTACTTAGAACCTTCTTCCTCAAGCACCAAAAACGACCCTTATTGTACTCAAGGTTTTACCTACACTTTTGCGATGGAGGCTACTGAGAAACCGCAAAACTATAAAATGCCAGATTTTTACCCACAGTATTCACCATACTACAGTTATGAACTCAAGAGACTAGCAAACTTCCCCTTAGTTTTCACCTACCGTCGGATTTGGGACCCTCATCCAGGCAAACAAATCGAATTTGGTGGCAACAAGTTTACTGAGCCAGTGCCGGGGGATATCTCCATGCAAAACTGGACATGGGGTAACGATTATCGTCCAGGAACAGCTGCCGATAACCTGCTTTACACTCCCCAACAACTCCAAGAGAACGGGCAGTTGGAGGCAGGAGGCTGGATGGGTGGACTACGGGTAGAAAGCTTGCAAAAAGCTGAAGAAAATGCTTTAGGTTACTTTTATTGGCTCTATGCTGGAGTCACAGATTCTCAGTTAGGAGATGGCGTCAAACAACCACAACCGAATATCCGCCTTTTAACCGGTTTAGATTCTCCAATGGGGACAGTGCATGGCTTGTCTAAATTTCCTTACATGCGCGAATCAAGACGCATCATCGGACGCCCTAGTTGGGGGCAACCACAAGGCTTTGACATCTGGGAAATTGATATTTCTCGCCGCAACTACAACGACGAGTATTACCGCAAGACACTTTCACCGGATGAGTATCGTCGCTTGAAAGCAGCATTAGCAGGTTTGGAAGCCGCATCCGTACTCTCAGGGCAGCAGCGTCCAGAAACCGCAACGCGTCGGACTCGTTCTACCATCTTCCCTGATGCTGTAGGCATTGGACACTACGCCATAGACTTCCATCCTTGTATGACCAAAAGCCCTCCAGAAGCCCCTGGGAATACAGAACGTGCTGGGGAAAGGCGTGGTGCTGGACAAGCTTATCCTTTCCAAATTGCTTTAAGGGCAATGATTCCTCAGAAAATTGACAATTTATTAGTCGGTGGTAAAAGCATTGCTACCAGTCACATAGCTGCTGCTGCTTACAGAGTACACTCGTTTGAATGGTCATCTGGTGCCGCCGCCGGAACATTGGCAGCTTTTGCCTTAGAAAATAATATTGCACCTTACCATTTAGTCGATAACTTACCCAAACCAGAACCAAAACTAGAACTTCTCCAACGATTGTTGGAGAAAAACGGCAATCCCACTGCTTTCCCCGATACCTCGATTTTTAACGAAAATTGGGATAATTGGAAATAATTGTCGGGAATGGGGCAATTTCTTCCTGCCAGAAGAATACCTAATACCAATTCTTTAAAAGGCAGCAACAGAGGTAGGGGCGAACCACCGTTCGCCCCTACCCACTGTATCTGTTGTCTCCTATTAGAGAATTGGTATTATTGCCAAACTAACCCCTAGCTATTTGAATTATGGCATCGAGTCCGGGACGGAACTTAGACCAAAGCGACTTACGCAATTAGTTGTGTAAGTCGTTTTTTCACGATCGCTACTTACTAACCATAGACGATAGACTAAACTAGTTACTTGTAGTGTTATTCTGTTAAACTCTATCGGATAAATATTTTATGGTTAAAAGACTTTCAGCAGCAGTTTACGGCATGGGGACAACACCAACTGTAGCTCCTGAACGGTCTAGTGAAGTTACCCGCAAGCTCTATCCCAATTATAAAGTGATCGTTTTAAATGATGACTTTAACACGTTTCAGCACGTCTCTGAGTGTCTGAAGAAGTACATTCCAGGGATGACGAACGATCTAGCTTGGGAACTGACCAATCAGGTACACTATGAAGGTCAAGCAATTGTCTGGACTGGTCCTCAAGAACCTGCAGAACTTTACCACCAGCAACTGCGTCGAGCTGGTTTGACAATGGCCCCTTTAGAGGGTGCTTAACGACAATGGGCAAACGCATCGTCAATACCCATAAGGCGGCTTCTCAAAAAACTGGCAGACTGGTTTGGAATCACTCGACCCATATGCATGGTCTTATCCCTGTTTTAGAACGTCTGGTTTATCTTGATGGAATTCAAACTGTCACACCAGGAGAAATTGCGCGAGTGAAAGGACATATGCCCAAGATGCAACTGCGTGTGTCTGTGCCAATTCAGGGAGGCTTCAAGATTATTGCACGCCAAGGGAAAACGGTGCAAGAAGTGTTCATCTTGACTATTTTAGATCGCGAACAACTCGAAGAGGTAATCGCGATAGCTATGAAAAATTAGGTGAGGAGTGAGCCTTATGAGTTCTCACTCCGCGCCTTCTTTACAGGCGGGTTTTGTGTAGATATTGCTTTTGAAGAAGACATTCTGTAATTATATCTGTCCCTACTCTTGTATGCGGCGAACAGCTAATTTATGCAATGGTAGGCTGACAATACAAGAAAATGTTAAAAAGTATGACAAAGCAGTTGTTATTCTCAAGCTCATCATCAAAGTTTCCCAGTCTGGTAATATTATCTTCTGGATGCCAAAAGCGATACAGTAAACGAGCCAATATGAAAAACACATTCTAAACAGTATTTGCTCTGTCTGTTCGACTTCATCCTTTAGCTGCTTGCCTTTTTGTCTATCTGAAGGCTTCTCAGAAAAATCCCAGAGTAAGACCAAGCCTGCAATACTGGCTACACAAGAAACAGCAACTAAAGAAGTATGACAAAATACATTTAGTGAATGCATAAGCTTTTATCCCAACAGTTCCCTATAAAGGATCAGTCTAAAGGAATAGCCGATTGGGATATGCAAATAGTTACAAACTGAAATATATACTGTCAAAAATGTAAAGAAT
>JAQYWN010000822.1 GCA_029379265.1 Rhizonema sp. NSF051 | reverse complement strand
GAATAACCCAGTTTATACTATATACTAAAATTCGCCTTTGAGTCAAGAACCTTAAATGAAGATTTTGGCGGCACTTATAGCCGTAGCAACTGTCGGATTTTTTCCTTCCCAGAGTCCAATTTCACCCTCCGCCAAATTCGTATAGTATTTCAGAAGTTAGCAACAGGTATACTAATTGATCCACGCGAAAAAGAATCAAGTGGATGTTTCTTAGACACATCCAATGGATCTATTTGTTGAGGTGTTTGGTTCTGGTTAGGCTGTTGCTGAAAAAATCGCTTGGCAGCCGCAGATGGATTTTTGATAAAGTCAAGTGGGCTAATTGATTGAGATGGATCACGGTGAACTGATGGAATTGAGTTAGAAATTGCTTCCAGTTGATGCTTTTGATCAACATGATCTACTGGAGTATTAATTGTCACTGGCTGAGTTATTAAATTACCCGCATTACCAGTAGCAGTTTCGAGTTGATAAACATCGATCTCATTAGCAGAGGCTGGAGTAGTCACAGCGATCGCACTCAGTACGAGTAAGGCTAGAGTTAAGCATTTCATAATTAGATTTGCATCTTCTCAAAATAACCTATCTCTATCTTATGCATGAAATGGATAGCCTAGACAAGATTCGAGAAGTTGATGTTCCCGTTTCCTCATGTCAGATATCTCGATTCATATTCGTCCCTTTTCTGGTGCGCTGACTGTTAATAGCTAGAGACTAACAGTCTAAGGTTCGTTGTCTGTTGACGCAAGATCCAGACCACCCACTTCGAGTGAGAAGTGGGTGGTCTTGTTTTTCCCGAAAATAATTTATAATTGTTATATCTCTTTATGAAAATACAACCAAGTATTAAAGTAAAAATAAAACTACAGCCGACTTTGAGGAGGCTATTGCATGAAGCGCTTAGTTATAGCTATTTTGGTAAGTACATTGAGTACGGCAGCTACTATCACTTTCCCGCAAACTGCCAAAGCTGACTACCCAGGTGATCATTACTCGCATTATGGCAGGGAGAATCGTCGGTATTACGACCGAGGAGAAGATCGTCGGCGTTATGAGGATCGAGGCGATCGCCGTTATTACGAACATCGAGGTGACTACTACGGGTATCATCCTCACTCTTACGACCGAGAATATTACCCTTCTAGATACTACGACCGAGGTTATTATTCAGATCCTCGTTCTCACTTTCAGCTTGTTATTCCGCTCATTTTCCGGTAAGAGTTATCAGTTTTAGCTCCCTTCATGTTTCCCATATACGTCATGACGCGACCACCATTCTCGCTCATTCCGGACTGACTCTTTGCAGATCTTCTATCAGTTATGTCATATTCAGCGTCATCTTTCTTTCAGCAACAACCTGTATCCCCTCCATAACTAAATTCACCAATTCTTCCGCAAATGCATCATCTAATGGTGCGTGCTTTACCAGTAACCGATACCAAATTGGACCATAAATTGCATCTATTCCCAATTCCAAATTTAAGTCTGGGCGTATTTCACCGCTTGTGATTCCTTGTGACAAAACTGTGCGGATTGCTTCCCTGTGATCGGCAAGGAACAGATCGCGAAACGCCTCGGCTACATTTGAGTCCGTTTGCGCTTCGGCTACAAGTCCAGCGACAGCAGATCCTAAAGTGGTTGTGAGTATGGTAAACAGTTGTCGTAAAATTTGATAGAGGTCTTCTTCAACCTTACCTGTATCTGGTGTGGGAAAATTTCCTGCAGCTTGGGCTGCATAAGCTTCCATAATCACTGCCGCTTTGGAAGACCACCAACGGTAAATAGTTTGTTTGCCTACCCCTGCACGGGTTGCGATCGCCTCAATACAAACACTGCCGTAACCTTTTTCTTCTAATAGCTCAGCCGCCGCCTTGAGAATTGCTTGATGAGAACGTTCACTCCGTCTGCGAGTCGAAGGCACTTTGGAGCCAGAATTTGTTTGAGTACCCTTGTTTTCTACCTGTTCTAACATAGTTACAGCCCCTCTCATTGATGTTCTTATTTTAGACGATACGAATTGTCTTATTTATAAAGACAATGTGATACGTATAGTTTGAGTGAAGATAAAGGTTTTTATACAAGTTTTATTCATCGCACAGCTAGTTGCTGGGACTACAATGCAGAAGGTTCTACCTAAGAGCATCGGTGAGGGATTCAGATAAAGTGCATTTGGTCAAACAGTTAAAATACTCAAACATTTTTAATAAGAATGATCATTGTGTAGAGAGAAAGGGAGGAAGCAAGATTCCCTTGGCTCCCCTCCTGTTTTTGATTATCATTATCTTTAAAATCTTAAATAAAAGATGAAATCTACAAGCGTCATTGCCTTGCTTAGATAGTATCCGTTCAGGGAGGTCCGTGACGCCACTGGGTAAAGCTACGCCCTTATTAGGCAATGGCGGAGATCCGCCCGCACCCGGCACTTCCGTTTAGCCACCCAATACCCATGAAGTGGCTGAATCATGCTTTGGGGGCACATTTATACTTGAGTTTCGGAGTCAAACCGACGCTCTTGTGTAATCGACTACGCAGTTCTAGCGAACTGGTATGAAACCAGCCTGTTTAATTGCTCTTTGCCCTTGATCGGTGAGTAAAAGTTTGCTATATGCAACACCTGCTTGCTGTTGCCGACCATTGTCTTGCTTAATAATGACAAACAACTTAGCGGTTATTGGATAACTGCCGTTTTTGATCACTTCCGGGTTAAGTTGATTGCGTTTCAAAGGGCACTGGTTTGGTGAAACTAGGGGTTGGCGGTATAGGGAAATGAGTTGCTCTTTTGTGATACCTAAGGGTAGTGATTTTACCGTGCATTGAGGCACGACTGCCCTAGCCGAAGCAAAATAAAGACCGCCAGGGGTTTGACTCACGCGGCGCAGAGCTTCTGTGGTAGAATCTACATAATGTACATTTGAACTTAGATCTTGCTTGCTAGAAAATATTGCTGCGTCTGCGTTTTCTGGACGCTGGGAAAAGGCAGTAATTGCAAGGTTTGGTCCCCCGACTTGCTTCCAATTAGTTATCTTTCCTAAATAAATCTGTTGTAACTGCTCAACGGTTAAGCCAGGAACTTCAAGTGTTCTATTCGCTACTACTGCTACTCCATCTGTGCCAATTTGACTTTGAGAGAGTGTAAAACCACGTTGCTGAGCTAAAGCGTATTCTGTAGCTGTAAGAGGACGAGAAGATTGAGCAAAGTCTAGTTTACCATCAAGCAACATCCGAATCCCCTCACCTGAACCTGGGCTGCTGCTATCAGGGTTTACATAATGCAAGTTTAGCTCTGGACGAGTATTTTGGATATAAGAGTCTACCAATTGTCTGATTGGTGCCCAAGCTGTACTTCCACCGTAATTGAATGAGCCGATGGGAACATTGGGAATTGACTGAAAAGTTGAAGCATTAGGAGGAACAGAAGCGGTGTCAGTATCTTGGTTATAAGTAGAGGTTGGGCTACGATCAATGACTAAGCGCGGTCTCAGCCACAACCAAAGTCCACCAATGATTAAAATTGTAATAAGTTCACCAAAGATCAGACCTCTGATGATTTGTACGGCATCTGTGCTAAGTGGAACACTTGTTTTTCTGGTACTGTTTCTCATTTAACTTTCTTTTATATCCTTGTCTAACCGTCATATTCGCTTTTGATGAAAATTCTATAAAGAGTTGTGAAAATTTACGCTAACATTGTTTCAGTAAAAACTATATCTTGATTCCATAACTGAAT
>JAQYWN010000083.1 GCA_029379265.1 Rhizonema sp. NSF051 | reverse complement strand
CATAAAGATAAGTAACAAATATTAAAAACGTTGGTTAACAATACATTGTCCTCTCACACTGTTTCTACCCCACAGCAATCATACATAAGTGAAACGCAAGCCGTACGCGACTTGCTTCAAATCTACCAACCAGGTAGGTTCTCAGATATTCCGTTATGGCAAGTCATCTCTAAGTCAACTTGGTTGGTATTTGCAGCTGCGGTCTTTCTGGTGTCAGTGCCAGTTTTTGTGGAAGCGCCACTAGTGCGATCGCAACCGTTGCTGAGTTTAATGATGACAGCAGGTTGGATATGGCTAAGTTTTGCCTTGATGTCACGTCCCTCTACTTACTTATGGGGAGATTTGCTTTTAGGTTTCAGTTGGAGTTGGTTTGCCGGATCGATTTACTGGGGCTGGTTGCGTTGGGAACCGCTATGGCATTTACCAGTGGAAGCTATCGGCTTACCCTTCGCTTTGTGGTGTATTAGTCGCAATTGGGGTAAAGTTGGTAGCTGGTTTTATCTCGGTTCTTTATTTGGCACAGCATTAACCGATGTGTACTTCTATTTAGTAGACTTAATACCTTCTTGGCGGCAAATTATGATTGTAGAACCCGAGTACATCTCCGGAATTTTGCAAAATGCTGTGGCGCAGGTACAAACTCCATTAGGAAAAGCTTGGGCGCTGACTCTTGTTATCTTGCTGTTAATAGTGGGAATTTTACCTTTAAAGTACAAGCAGCAGCACTGGTATGCATTTAGTGGAGCAGTTTTAAGTACAATATTGGTAGACTGCTTATTTTTGCTAGCAGCAACTCTTGCTTGAGAATGGCAATCCTACCTCAACGCTCCAACAGGTGCTAGGGCTCAATGTCTTGGGAACTCCCCTTTGTTCTAAGCAGTGGCTTCCACCGCCAGAGACTTCAGGCGTTGCAGTTTGATTGACAAGGGAAACTGAGCCCGCACTTATTAAAAATTAAGAAGTTTGAAATACAAGGTTGTTAGCTGTTCAAGATGGTAGTGATATTTCCACATTAGCGTTCTCTAGGCAGATAAGGGGAACTAGGGAGAGTTATGACTCTGCGTCTTTTGTCTCCTGTTTATCAACAATATTGGCAGACTGCTTTGTAGTAGCAAGTCCAAGTGCATATTAATACGCTGTATATTAGTTTCTGATGACTGTTGTGTCTTGATTAAGCTATCAGCCATTAGTCTTAAAGGTAAATATTGTGTCTATACCATAGTTTTTCCCTTTAAGCTAGGTCAAAGAGCAAAAATTTAACTAAGCTGGAAGCTCTTGAGAGAGTACTAACAGCTACAGGCTAACCGCTCTTAGCTGACAATTTTTATTTCAGTTTGATGAAAAGAGGTAGAAAATTGTGAAACGATTGGCATGTTTATTAACAGTTTTTAGTTTATTAGTAGGATGTTTGGGATGGTTCTCGATGCCTCAAACAGCCCAAGCTGGCAATATCAATGGTGTTTTTCAATCAATTTCAGTTCTGGCAGTTGAGAGTAGTCAATACCAGCAGAACCAGGCAGATAGAAAGTTGGGAACAGCATTTGGTAAGAAAATTGATTTGAATAACACGAATGTGCGAGCTTTTCAAAGATATCCAGGACTATATCCCAACCTGGCTAAAAAAATAGTCGCGAATGCTCCTTACGAGAAAGTAGATGATGTGTTCAACATTGAAGGATTGAGCGAACACCAAAAAGACATCCTGCAAGCAAACCGAGATCACTTCACCGTAACAGACGTGGAAGCAGCTTTCACTGAAGGAGACGACCGCGTTAATAACGGTATCTATCGTTAACGACCACAATTTATAGGCAAAGGACAAGGCAGGGAAGCCGGGAGGCAGGGGCGATGTAGAGGCACTTGGCGAGGGATAATTTTAATCTACTTTCCTTGCCCTCCTCTCTATCTCCCCCTCTTCCCTTCCCCTCCTCTGGTCTCCTCATTCCCTCTCTCCCCCCTCAATCACCTTGTACCAGACAAATATTCCGAGTCAATTTGATGTTTTAGTCGTCGGCGCTGGTGCGGCTGGACTTTACACGGCACTGTGTTTGCCAAACAATCTGCAAGTTGGGCTAATTACTAAAGAAACAGTTTCTTTATCTGCCAGTGATTGGGCGCAAGGTGGCATTGCTGCGGCAATCGCTCCTGGTGATTCTTCCAAAATGCATGTTGAAGACACAATGCTCGCTGGGGCAGGCTTATGCGATCGCCCTGCTGTAGAATTTCTGGCTCAAGAAGCCTCTGAGTGTATCCAGTCTCTAGTAAGTTTGGGAGTTGCGTTTGACCGTCACGGTAAAGATTTAGCTTTAACCTTGGAAGCTGCTCATTCTCGCAATCGCGTCCTCCATGCTGCTGATACTACAGGCAAAGAAGTCATCACGACTCTTACGAATCAGGTGCTGCGACGCCAAAATATTCAAGTCATTCAAAAAGCTTTAGCATTAAGTCTATGGCTAGAACCGGGAACAGAGCAGGACACAACAGCCGCTCCTCCTCGCTGTCAGGGAATTAGCCTGTTTTATCAAGGTCAAGTTAGATGGATAAAAGCAGGTGCAGTGGTTCTGGCTACAGGTGGTGGTGGTCAAGTGTTTGCTCAAACAACTAACCCTGCTATTAGTACAGGTGATGGGGTGGCGATCGCATGGCGTGCGGGAGCGATTCTCCGCGATTTGGAATTTGTACAATTTCACCCTACTGCCCTGACTAAAGCAGGTGCCGACCGCTTTCTGATTAGTGAAGCTGTACGCGGTGAGGGAGCTCACCTGATTGATAACGAAGGGCGGCGTTTTACCTTTGACTATCACCCCGCAGGTGAACTCGCTCCTAGGGATGTGGTGAGTCAGGCAATTTTCAGTCACTTACAAAGTACCTCTGTTGACCTGAGCAATGCCCATGTGTGGTTGGATATGCGTCCCATTCCTGCTCAGAAGATTCACCAACGCTTCCCCAATATTGTTAAAGTTTGTAAACATTGGGGTATTGATGTTTTTTCAGAACCAATTCCTGTCGCCCCAGCTGCTCATTATTGGATGGGTGGTATTGTGGCCGATATCAAGAATTCTACAAATATTCCAGGTTTATACGCAGTAGGTGAAACGGCGAGTACTGGCGTACATGGTGCAAATCGTCTTGCAAGTAATTCGCTATTAGAGTGTATTGTTTTTGGAGCACAATTGCAGCGTTTAGAGATGCAGTCTGCTGCGACAAGAGAATCATTAGAAAGATCAGAAATAACTTTCCGAGAATTTAAGACAGATGCGGAGCAGTGGAATATTCAGCAAACTCAACTAGAAGTCCTGCGGCAGAAGATACCGAGTTTGGTGTGGCAATGTGCTGGTATCTGTCGAGAAGAGTCTAGTTTGTTGGCAGCGATCACGACTGTAGAGTCTTGGCAGCAGAATTTTGCTGCTTTACCTATCAGTCAATTTTTATTCTCTTTAAATCCTAGAGAATTAGCGAGTTTCAATGATATAGCGGATATTGAACGCCAGTTGAGACTATGGGCAGAAACCCGCAATCTGCTTGACGTCGCTTATTTGATTTTTAAAAGTGCTGCTTTTAGAACTGAAAGTAGAGGGGGACACTACCGCCAAGACTACTCTCAATCCGATCCTAGTTGGCAAGTCCATACACTTGTGGAAAAAAACAATTGGCGCAAATCTCCTGTTTTAGAGTGAAGAGGGATTGGAGTTTTTGAATCAAGCTGTTATTAGATGCATTGTATATATTTCTATGGAGTATCTTATCGGATGCCGCTTCCATAAAAACTATCCGGACCCCCATAGTTTCGTGGTTCATAGTCGTTCTCTAATTCCACGTTAGATCTCGTGTGTTTCAAACCTTGAGAATTATTCTTAATACCAGTCAAATTTTTACTCTCCTCAGTGTCACTCTTACCAGTCGAGTTGCTGACTATTTTTGTAGCTTCAGCAATTTTAGGAATGGCTAAATGCACTCCAATTAAAAATAGAATTACGCTCGTAATTTTCAATATATTTTCCATACGCTTCCGTATATTCCCTGATACATTTGGATTCTCTCAAGAGTCTTTGGTCTTAAAATATACTACTAATCCAAGTTGATAGTACCGCTACTCGAAATGAAAACGTTGAAATCCGCTATAGATTAGGAATTTATAGGTTTAAGTCTTTAGAGCAGTTTATGTGTAGTAACTAATGACGCAAACTCACAACGATTTTTACCCAGATGCTTGGCACGGTACATGGCAGTATCAGCTTGTTTTATGAGGGTTTCAGCATCTTGACTGCTGAGTGGGTAAATACTGATACCAATACTGGCGGAAACTTTAGTGGTATGTCCGTCCAAGACAATCGACTCAGCAATAGTTGCTAAAATTTTCTCAGCAACTTTGGCTGCGACTCCCATGCTAGGAATTGCCCGTAAAATGACGGTAAATTCATCTCCTCCTAAGCGTCCGACAGTATCACTATTGCGCAAGGAATTACTGAGGCGTTGGGCAATAGTTACCAACAAGCGATCGCCCATCTCGTGTCCTAAGGTATCATTGACATGCTTGAAACCGTCAAGGTCAATAAATAGGAGTCCTATTAATAAATTATTGTTTTTTGCCCACTCAAGCGAGTTGTAAAGTTGTTCGACAAAAAATTTGCGATTGGGTAGACCGGTGAGAGAGTCGTGATAAGCAAGATAGCGCAAATGGTCTTCTTTGAGTTTTAATTCATCATTAGAGCGAGATAACTCAGCAGCAGCACGCTTGAGATCTTGCTCTATCTGCTTGCGCTTAGTAATATCACGAATGACTCCAACTAAAAAGAAATTGCCAGCTGCGTCTTTGTGGAGCGATCGCTTAGTAGAGATAAAAAAGGTCTTGCCACTGGCGTTAGTGAATTCTTCTTCGTGTTCCTGAGGTTCATGATTTTGGAAGAGTAACTCATCTTGCTTGCGAAAAACATCCGCCTCATGTTTGGCAAAAAAGTCGTAGTCAGATTTTTCAATCAACAAACTTTTAGGATAACCAATAAATCGACAATACGCTTCATTCAAGACAATCCACTGATGTTTTTCATTTTTCACAAAAATTGGATCGGGAATCGTGTTGATCACTTGATGCAAAAACTCTTTAGACCGTTTCAACCCTTCTTGGTGATATGCTGAAAGATCTGTAATCACGACAGCCGCTCCACCCAAGGATAGTAAAGCAGGCAAGATTGGAATCCACCAACCAAAGCTGAAAGCAATATAGGCACTGCCAACGATCACGAAACCTGAAAGTAGAATACTCAGGATATTTTGACTTGGATATCGGATTCGCCTGGAAATGCTCGTTCCCATATAAGCCCAAGCAAAAATCCATAACCATTCTAAGGTTTTGGACCATACTTTAAGTAAAGGTCGTCCGTCAAGGGCAGATCCAATTAACTCGCTGATAAAATATGCTTGTAATTCTATCCCAGCCACAGGTTTGACTGTACCCATGATCCGACTGGAGTATGGAATTAAGACATTATCCTGGAGACTGGGTGCAGTGGAACCAATGAGTACAATGCGATCCTTAATCAAGCTTTCTGGTACGCGCTCCGCCAGCACATCTGTCAGGGAAACTTTACGAAATCGCCCCACTTTGGGAAAATTTGACAAAATTTGATAGCCTCTATCGTCTGCACCGACATAAGCACCATCATTTCTTTGGAAACGAGGAAACACAGCTTTGCCCAACTGCAAATACTCAGGATTACTTTTTGCTTTCTGAGAAATAATGCCCTCTGATTTTAAATACACCTTCGCCAACTTCAAGGCAAAACTATAGTGCACCTGGTTATCAACGTGTCTGTATAACAAGCTGCGACGTACTTTGCCATCAGCGTCTAACACCAAGTTGTTGAAACCGAATTGGTTTAGCCGACGCAGCACTGGTGGAGGTAAAACAGTGGTGTTGTGGTTTTGTGACAAAAACTCAATGCCGACCAAGTTGGGCATTGAGCGATAAGCCGAAACTAAATCATGATGACCTGGTTGTACTGGCAAATCTCGATAGATATCTAAGCCAATGGCACGAGGTTGGTGGATTTGTAATTTTTGCAACAGCTGGGCAATCACGAGATCTGGAATCGGCCACCTACCAACAGAGTGTAAAGAAGCTTCGTTGATGGCGACAATGGTAATACGCTCGAATGGTGGCTCTTGAGGACGTAACTGAAAGAATTGATCTAAAGCTGCCCATTCTAAAGATTGTAATAATCCGACAGAACGTAATAGCATCATAAAGGCTGCAATACAGAAGGCAGTGATTAACTGCTTGTGCCCTTGACAAAGCGGTTTTTTTCGTGTTGACAGTAACCTTACAAGATGCTTGCCTAGCTGCTTACTCATTCCCATTTCCTCATTAGGAGGAATTTTTTCATTTTTATATAATTATTAGCGACCTGGCAATAGCTCCTACGCTATTAAGAAGAACATATAGGTCACAACTCACAAAAACATTCAAGTTATTTGTGATCATGACCCGTCCTCACTATGTAACTAGCAACTTACGTTATTAACTAGTTACTTATGCCTATTGGTATTACTAAATATTGACGAATTGATGTAAAGTAAAACCTTACACCTCGAATACGATTCGGAGCCAACCGGGAGCCTGGGTATGAAAAATTAGTTTTTCCCCCTACTTGCCTCAACAGATGTTAACGCTACAGAACCGTATTGCCTACACCCCTATTAAAAATATTCTCTAAATTAGCGTTTTGTCTATAATTCGCAAATATTTGTGTATTTAGGTTGGGAATGAAGAATGGGAAAATTGGAGCCACTACAGAGTGGGAATCAGGGGCATGGGGAACTCGGCAATGGGTTATGGGGAAGAAATTATTTGCGGACGACCTTTTGACCGATTCCCAATGACCTTCATTTCTTGAAAGCGGCAGGAAAATTCTTAAAGTTACGGGGACCTTTGTAGCCAGAGACTTGAGCTAATGTCTCTAATGGTTGTACGTTGGGATAAAGTTTTCCATTAATTTGCCAAGTTGGATAGCCTTTGATGCCAACCGCTTGACAGACATCAGGTTGCGGGTTATCTTTGCCCTGCGGATCGCAATCTATGTGTTTAATTTCTGGATACGCCTCCAAGCCAAAAAGTTCTTTTTGTTCGTGGCAATGAGGACACCACCAAGCAATATATTCCTTGGCACCAATTTGGGTAAGGTAACGTGCTAAACCGATTTCCGCCTCGCCAGAACTAGATCGGATTGGCCAACCAACTCCCAGAGCAGGTTCTCCGATTGGTTCTGGACTTAAGACTTTTGCCGCACTACTTGAGGAGCTGTATTGACTGTATACACCTAAAGTGGCAATGAGTGTTACCATCCCCACAATAATGGCGGTAAAGAATATTTGCCCAATATCCTCCCAAGACCGACCAATGAGAGTGAGGACTAAAAGGCTCAAAGAAAAAGTCGCTGAGGCAATACAATAAGGACAGAATGTTTTGATTTGGAATGCCAGCAGGTACATTAAGTAACCGCTGAAGACAGTCATGGCGATCGCACCCGTTAGCAGCAATAACCAAGTCCAATTTTCCAGCTTTTGACGCAGATCCTTTTTTTGCACTGTTTTAAATGCCAGCGGAATCAAAGCAAATGCTGCCATGCTGATGTATGCCAAAAACCCAAACAAGGATAATGGCAATCCACCAAAAATTGGCAATGTTGCCCAAGGGCTGGCAAGAACATCATGACAGCCTCCGCCTCCTGGTTTTGCCAGACAAGCAACACTGCCTCCTGTTAACTTTTCAATAGTCAGATAGCCTGTAGTTAAGGCACCACATGCGGCGATCGCGGCGATCAATAAACGCGAGGAGCGATGAATCCAGGGAGTAGAACGACGGCGAATCATAAAAAATAGCGATCTTTTAGTTAGTGATTAGTGGTTAGTAGTTAATAGTTAGTAGTTAGTGGTAAGAAACTACCAACTTTTCAACAATTAACAACTAACAAATATTACAAATGTAACTTAACAGACGATCTTGATTTATTTTCCTCTTTAGAGTTCCAACTTTGGTGTGCAGCTTCTACAAATTGACTTACCCGAATAGGATCGATTGTTTGTTCGCGACGTCCATGGCGTTTCAAAGAACTGGAAACAATGACACCATCGGCTGCCTGGAGTAATGTGGCAACGTTTTCCCAGCTCGCTCCACTGCCGATAAATACAGGAGTATCATTGGCAGCAGCAGTTGCCAGTTCCAAATCTTCTAAGTTTGGAGGATGACCTGTTGCCCAACCGGAGAGAATAACTGCGTCAGCCAAACCACGTTCGATTGTGTCTTGCACGGCAGTGGTGAGATTGACAGAACTTAATGGACGAGCGTGCTTGACCAAGACATCCGCGAATATTTTCACATCGCTGCCTAATTCTCTACGGTAGCGCAGGAGTTGGTGGGCTTCCCCCTCTATTAATCCCTGATCGGTTGCCATCACCCCTGTCAGTACGTTCACGCGAATGAATTGAGCTTTCACGCAGGTGGCGATCGCCATTGCACTTTTTGCGTCGTTTCGCAAAACATTTATGCCAATAGGTAGAGTTACCAAATTCTGGATCTGCTGTACCACTACAGTCATGATACTGACGACTGCGGGATCAACCTGGTTTTTGGTAAATGGTGCATCAAAAAAATTTTCCACAATAATGCCATCAACTCCTCCGCTTGAGAGTGCTGCTGCTTCTTGTTCGGCACGGTCTATGACGGCTTTGAAATTACCTCCCCAACGAGGTGAGGTTGGCAGTGGTAGTAGGTGAACCACGCCAATAATTGGAGTTTTGGTTTTAAATAGCTGATGTAAGTTCACTATTATTATGTTAGCTATTAGTCGTCAGTTGTTAGTTGTTAGCTGTTAGTGGTTAGTTGCTGATCTCATGCGCTCTCACGCATGAGATCGGTCCTGCTCTCAAGGGACTGACCAGTGTTCATTGGATTCTCACCCACAAATAACTACTATCCACCACCCATTAACTTCCAACCTCTAACCACTGACTGTTTTATGATGTCGGATTTCATGCTTCCATCTCAAGGAGGAAATAGGTGTAAAACCTCTCATAAGATATGTTAAGATAAAAAGGGCGACAAGAGGAGTTGGCAACTTAGAATCCGCGCTCGCGCTTCCCATTAAGTGGGTGTAAAGCTCACCGTTAGTTTCAGGTCAAGCCTGAGCAAACGGGTAGCATTACTGCTATAACAGCGTCGTCGCGGTAAATTTTCCATACTGGTAGCGACTTCTCACAACACTCCACAGACGCTTGGTAATGTCGGCTCCCGTCTTTACCAGTGTCATCCAGAGGGCAGCTTCCTTATGGGTAGATTAACAACGCACACGCTAAGTAATGTAAAATACCAACAAGCAGGCGATTTTTTCAATTATTACTTGTGTCGAATTTACCCAAAGACTTTTTAGTTTTCCTCTAGAAAACAAATTAATAAAGATATCATCGCACGATTTCTAGATTAATTAGGGTCACAGAGCCAAAAAAATGTATAAATAAGGAGACTTTTGGTGAGGATGTTCAGACTTCCATGCCCAAGTCTGGTGTGCAAAGAGATTGCTCTTCGCCAAACAAAATAAAGACAAAAAGCTGGAATTTTATCTATAATATGGGTGACAAGCCAACAATTGCGATTTCTCACCTTGGCTGTGAGAAGAACAGAATTGACACAGAGCATATGCTAGGACTGCTAGTAGAAGCAGGCTACGGCGTAGATTCTAATGAAGAGTTAGCAGATTACGTTATTGTCAATACCTGTAGTTTTATTGAAGCGGCGAGAGAAGAATCTGTCAGATGTTTGGTAGAACTGGCAGAAGCGAATAAAAAAATTGTAATCGCAGGCTGTATGGCGCAGCACTTCCAAGAGCAGTTGTTGGAAGAGTTGCCCGAAGCAGTGGCGGTGGTAGGCACAGGCGAATATAACAAAATTGTAAATGTTATTCAGCGGGTAGAAGAAGGAGAGCGCGTTAAGCTCGTCAGTGCACAACCAACCTACATTGCCGATGAAACCACACCGCGCTACCGCACTACAACCACTGGGGTAGCTTATTTGCGGGTTTCGGAAGGATGCGATTATGGTTGTGCGTTTTGTATTATTCCTCATCTCAGAGGAAAACAACGATCGCGTACTATTGAATCTATTGTCGCTGAGGCTGAGCAGTTAGCATCTGAAGGGGTACAGGAAATCATTTTGATTTCCCAAATTACTACGAATTATGGTAAGGATATCTACGGGAAACCAAAACTAGCCGAATTACTGCGAGCTTTGGGAAAAGTAGATGTACCGTGGATTCGGATGCACTACGCTTATCCGACTGGATTAACTCCAGATGTGATAGCGGCAATTCAAGAAACACCCAATGTCTTACCATACCTAGATTTGCCGTTACAACATTCCCATCCAGAAGTTCTTCGGGCTATGAACCGTCCTTGGCAAGGAAGAGTAAATGATGCTATTACCTTTGCTCTTAAGGACGCACTACCTTTATCAGTGCTGCGGACAACCTTTATCGTCGGCTTCCCTGGCGAAACGGATGAGCATTTTGAGCATCTATTGCAGTTTGTCCAGCGTCATGAATTCGATCATGTTGGTGTTTTCACCTTTTCACTAGAGGAAGGAACGCCCGCGTACAATCTACCAAATCAGCTGCCACAATTCATTATGGATGAGCGGCGGGATGCACTAATGGCACTCCAACAGCCCATTTCTCTCAAGAAAAATCATCAAGAAATTGGCAAGGTGGTTGACGTCTTAATTGAACAAGAAAATCCCGAAACAGGAAAGTTAATCGGTCGTTCAACCAGGTTTGCTCCAGAAGTGGATGGACAAGTTTATATTGATGAGGATAATTCCCACCAATCTCAATCGGTAGGAAAATCAAGGTTAGGAACTATTGTGCCAGTAGCGATCCAAGACGCTGATGCTTACGACCTCTACGGTCAAATTGTCAATAACTAATTAGAGTTAGTAGTTACAACTAACTTTTTACAAAAGTCAAAAGTTACAAATTAGGAGAATTGATGAACCTTTCGTTTCAAGAATTAGGACTTTCAGAACAGTGCGTTCAGCAATTAGAAAAAATAGGCTTTACCGCACCAACAAGCATTCAAATGCAAGCAATTCCACAGCTACTTGCAGGTCGTGATGTGGTGGGTCAATCCCAAACTGGTACTGGTAAAACAGCAGCATTTTCTTTACCAATTTTAGAGCAGTTGGATGTTAATCAAAAAGCCGTACAAGCGGTGGTTCTGACACCAACTCGCGAACTGGCAATCCAAGTACATGATGCGATTTGCGAATTCGTCAGCAACCAAGGAACAAGGGTTTTAGCAATCTATGGCGGACAATCGATCGACCGTCAGATTTTACAACTGAAACGCGGCGTTCATATGGTCGTAGGTACACCAGGACGAGTCATAGACTTGTTAGATCGCGGATGCCTGAAATTAGATCAGGTGAAATGGTTGGTGTTGGATGAAGCTGATGAAATGTTAAGCATGGGCTTTATCGACGATGTAGTAAAAATACTTTCCCAAGCACCAGATGATCGTCAGACAGCTCTATTCTCGGCAACAATGCCGCCATCAATTCGCTCCTTGGTTTCAAAGTTTCTGCGATCGCCAGTAACAGTGAATGTCGAGCAGCCAAAAGCCGCTCCCAATAAAATCAATCAAGTTGCTTACCTCGTACCACGCCATTTGACAAAAGCTCGGGCTTTACAGCCGATTTTGGAAATGGAAGATCCAGAAACAGCATTGATCTTTGTCCGGACTCGACGAACTGCAGCAGAACTGACTAATCAATTGCAAGCAGCCGGTCATAGTGTGGATGAATATCACGGTGACTTATCACAACAAGCACGAGAACGGTTGTTGATCAGATTTCGCAATCACCAAGTGCGTTGGGTGGTAGCAACGGACATTGCAGCGCGAGGGTTGGATGTTGATCAACTCTCTCATGTGATTAACTTCGACTTACCTGATAGCGTTGAAACCTACGTTCATCGGATCGGTCGTACCGGTCGGGCAGGTAAAGAGGGGACTGCAATTTCTCTAGTACAGCCATTTGAACGACGCAAACAGCAGGTATTTGAGCGCCATGTGCGCCAAAACTGGCAATTGCTATCGATCCCCACACGGACACAAATAGAAGGAAAGCAGTTAGAAAAATTACAAACCCAGGTGCGAGAAGCATTAGCGGGTGAGCGTCTGGCTTCGTTTTTGCCGATAGTCAGTGAGTTGATTGAAAAATATGACGCTCAGGCGATCGCTGCTGCCGCTTTGCAAATCGCTTACGATCAAACTCGTCCTGCCTGGTTACAATCAGACGGTGGTCTTACAGATGAGGATATTCTACCTCCCTCCTCTAAACCAAAGCTGCGAAGTGGGCGTCGTGAATTTCCAGGTGGTGAACGAAATCGTTCTTCTAACTGGACACCATCAGAAGCAGTCACTCCCACAGAAGGAGAAAGACGTGCTAGTTCCAAGCCCAAGCCTCGGACTGCTCGTCGAGAATCCTCGATGACACCGACAAAAAAGATAGGTATTACCAAAACTAGAGAATCAGCCTCTTAAATAAGTTAAGAGTTAAGAGTTATAATTTTGATTCCTCATAGTAAAACTCTTAACTCCTTACTTATATAGTTCGTCCGATGCCTACAATTGAAATTCCAGTCAATGATTAATTTAGCCAAGGACGGCTGACTTGCTCGAGTTGGGCAATCTCCTCATCACTTAATCTCCAACCTAAAGCACCCGCATTTTGTTGTACTTGTTGGGGTGTTTTTGCGCCTGCAATGGGAATGACATTACCTTGGGCAATTAACCAATTGAGGGCAACTTGGGCGGGAGTGCGATCGTATCGAACACCTAAACTGCGTAGTAAAGATATGACTGGCTCAATTTTTCGTAAGCCTTCTTTACTAAATCGCGGATCTATCCTTCTAGCACCAGTAGGGGTTTCACTACCAGTGTACTTACCTGTAAGTAGTCCCTGAGCCAAAGGGCTATATGCTAAAATTGTTACACCTAATTCCCGCGCGGTGTTGAGAATACCTGCAGTTTCGATTTGCCGAGTCAGTAAAGAGTAGCGTACTTGGTTTACAGCTAAAGGAACTCCACGCGCCGCCAGGATCTGGTGAGCCTCCTGCATTTGCTCGGCTGAGTAATTACTGACACCAACTGCCTCAATTCTACCCCGCTTGACTTCATCTGCAAGGGCATTCATGAGAGTTTCCTGACTCATAAAAAAGAGAAACGGCCAATGCACTTGGTATAAAGAAACACGCTCAACTTGCAAGCGTTTCAAGCTGTCTGTTAAGGCATCGGCAACGGAGTTGGATGCAAATCGCCAAGGGAAAGGACCGTACTTAGTCGCAATCTGCACCTGCTTATCTGTCTGCTGCATGAATTGCGCCAAAAATTGCTCGCTCAATCCTAGTCCGTAGACTTCAGCAGTGTCAAAGAACGTGATGCCAGCTTCTAACGCAGCAGTAAAGGCGGCTTGCAACTCTTCTGAACTGTAGTCACTGCCATAATTCCAAAAGAGTTTATCACCCCAAGCCCAAGTCCCAATACACAGAGGTGTCACTGTCGGACCACCCTGCCCTAATGTAATGCTTTCCACGTTCACAAGAATTTATTTAGTTACATTTCTTTACCATTACAGTGTATCGCGCTCAAGAGACAGGAGACAGGAGGCGCGGAGTTAGATCATATATTATCCAAATCTTTCCAGTGTTGCCCTTGTTGATCTTAATGTCGGGCTAATTTGGGAGTTCGCCCTAACAAACCGATCATCAACTTGAGAGCAAATATTTTGACTAGAGGGGTTCGTCGCAAAACTCCTAAACCGATGCGACGAATTATCACTATTGGTAAGAAGTTATTGGAAAACATTCGATCTAATAGATCGGTGAAACCCAGAATCACTATATTCTCTCGCCGTCGCCAGCGTTCATATTGTTTGAGAACCTGAATAGAGCCAATATCTTGACTCCGAGAGCGTGCTTCCTGTATGATCTGCGATAAAGCAGCTACATCACGAATACCCAAATTCAAACCTTGTCCACCAACAGGATGGCAGTTGTGTGCTGCATCACCAACTAAAGCAAGTCGGTGCAGGGCATAGTGATCGCTTTGCATGAGTTGTACGGGAAATATAAAGCGATCGCCCAGTAATTCCAACTTGCCCATCTGATTGCCATAACGCTGTTGTAACTCAAAGAGAAATTGCTCATCATCCAACGCGCATAAAGCTTTTGCTTCTTCATGAGGAGCAGTCCAAACAATTCGGCAGCGATTTCCCAATAAAGGTAAAATTGCAAATGGACCACTTCTCCAAAATTTTTCGTATGCCGTGTTGTTGTGGGGTTTTTCTGGTTTGACAAAGACAACAATACAAGACTGCCAATATTTCCACCCAAAAGTTTTGATTCCGGCAGCTTGGCGGGTACGCGATCGCCCACCATCTGCAGCTACGACTAATAAGCTGCGAACCCTCCGCATTTCTTCTGCCACTTTAATATCTATGACTACCATATCCTGCTGGTAGCATGTATCGATCACTTCAGCCGGACACAGATAAGTGACATTCGGACAATTTTTGACAAACTCCTGTAATGGGTACAATAGTGCTTGGTGTTCCGCCACATAACCCAAATCTTCAGTTCCTATATCCGCAGTTTGAAATTTCACAATATCAGGATAATCAGCATCAGAAAGGTGAACTTGACGGTAAGTCGCAATTTGGGGCAACATGTTTTCCCAAACTCCTATTCCCTGGTAAATTCGTGCCGAAAGCATATGCACTGCGTAAGCTTGTCCTTTGGTCACTGCGGCTGATTCCACTTTCGCCTCAATTAGCAGTACGCTTAATCCAGAATCTTTTAAAGCCGCAGCTAAGGTTAAGCCAATAATCCCACCGCCAACAATGACTAAATCATATTCATATCCCTGCTGGTGTGTCGGTGTTTGGGGAGGGTTAAGAGTTTGATGAAGCTGCGATTGCGCCATTGTTAAGATAGATTACAGCATTTTGACTATTATTATGACGCATTTAGGCTCTTAAGAGCAAGTGATCTAATGTCCTTTAAATCACCCATAATAAAAGAACCCCTCCCCGCCAAAGCTTTGCTTTGTCTCCCCTCCCCGCAAGCGGTGAGTCCAGCGCTGCAGGAGGGTTAGCCCGAACTCACGGCGACTGGCGATCTTCGTAGCGGTAGCGTTAGCAAAGCGGTAGCGAGGAACGAGCGTCGGAACGAGCGTCACCCGAAGGGGGAGGGGTTGGGGAGCCAGCAC
>JAQYWN010000821.1 GCA_029379265.1 Rhizonema sp. NSF051 | reverse complement strand
TGGTGGCCAGAAACAAGCAACAATTTAACTGTGTGCATTTAACCGGATTTGATATCATAGGGGAGACGCGCTGCTTTGTTGTATCATATACAGTTATTATTCTCCCTTTTAGGAGTGCGTCCCCCCTTCTCTCCTTCCGCTTGATTACAAAACAGGAGAAGTAAGTGGGTAGGTTAGCAACAGACAATAGACGCATCTCGTTAGAACTGTTGGGTGCAGCTGCTTTTATGGTGATTGCTGACGCAAGGGTGATTGATCCAGTGCTTCACATTATTGCTGATGACTTTAAAGTGGGTGTTGGGAGTACAGGGGTGATTATCTCGGCATATACAATTCCCTACGGGCTGTTCCAATTAGTCTACGGTCCATTGGGCGATCGCATGGGTAAACTGAAGGTGATGACTGCTGGAATGGGAGCATTTGCTGTTGGTACAGCAGTTTGTGCAGTTGCGCCTAATCTCGCCATTCTTACCTTACTGCGGTTTTTTACAGGCTTGGCGGCGGCAGCAGTGATCCCGCTTTCACTGGCTTATATTGGTGACAACTACCCTTATGAACAACGCCAAGCTGCGATTGGACGGTATCTGGGGTTCGTGGTACTCGGTCAGATTCTAGGTAGCAGTTTGGGTGGTATTTTTGGAGAATATATTAGCTGGCGTAATATTTTTCTAGTATTTGGGATCTTATCTGTTGGTATTACTATCACGATGTGGCGTGCAATCCGTAGTATACGTGATATATATCGTTCCGAATTTACTGTGGGTTTGGCAGCTTTCCGACCTTACTACCAACTTATCACTCAACCTGCCGCTTGTACTGTGATGATAGCGGTATTTGGTGAAGGTTTTTTCCTTTTTGGAGGATTCTCTTACGTTGGGGCATTTCTCCGAGATCAATATCACTTACCTTATGTTGCGATCGGTTTCATGCTCAGCAGTTTTGGAGTTGGTGGACTTATTTACAGTCGTTACGTGCAGTGGTTGGTCAGGAGATTGGGAGAAAATGGAATGGTTGGGGTTGGAAGCTTGTTGATCTGCGTCGGCTACTTATTGATCGCACTATATCACAATTGGGTACTGTTTATCCCTTTAAGTATTTTCATAGGATTGGGCTTTTACATGATGCACAGTACATTCCAGACTCAAGCAACCGAACTAGCGCCTAAGGCACGAGGTACAGCAGTTGCACTGTTTGTCTTCAACATGTTTTTAGGACAAGGACTTGGGACAGCAGCTTTTGGTAGAGTTGTCGATAGTTACGGTTACGTTCCCTGTTTTGTTGTGGCTGCCCTAGCGATCGCTCTCCTTTGTTTCTGGTTTATCTACCAGAAAAGGCGGATTGAACTGATCTGAAAACCCTTAATTTAATAACTCAAAGCTTTCTTTTGATACAAGGGAATTTCAATGAGAAATTCTGCACCTTTACCAAGGCTGGAAATGCACTGTAATCTCCCCTGATTTTCTCCGTAATAATTTTGTAGCTAATGGATAAAGCCAG
Source organism: Rhizonema sp. NSF051 (assembly GCA_029379265.1). GTDB lineage: Bacteria > Cyanobacteriota > Cyanobacteriia > Cyanobacteriales > Nostocaceae > Rhizonema. The sequence continues at coordinate 2,230 of JAQYWN010000821.1, read as the reverse complement.
CCCTGTACCTTTACCTACAGGTACCACTAAAGGCGATCGCAATGGGTAAGAACGTAAAGCTAATTTTGAGGAGCGTTTCTGGACAAGTAAATCCTAATTGTTCAAGGTTGATTTCGATTAAGTCTGTCAGAATAACTGAATTGAGTGGTATATACGAAACGCAACTGAGGAAATATCCGATGGCAGCATAACGGGCAATCCCAGGATAACGTTGCCACAGCTTAGTTATATAGTTGGGAGTGCCCCCAGCAACATCTATGAAGTGAGTCCCCAGACGTTTAACCTGGTAGTTCAGCAATATCCCCACAATGACAGCTGGTATCCAAACAAATATAGCTTGAGGTCCTAAAGCCGCATGAATTGCTGGCACCACTGCTACCCAGCCAATATGGATTGTGACACCAAAAGCCCACGTTTCCAATGTACTTAGACTTCTGGGCAGTCGTAGCGGTAAAGACAGGGTTACATTATCTGGATAGGACATAAGTGGTAATACCAGAAAGGTTTTTGAGCCTCAATAGCTAGTGTTCCCATGTCTTGAGTATTACGAACATCTAATCTTGGTAAAGTAAGTTGCTAATACCGAGAGGAAAATTTTCACAGATGAATAGTAGAGGTAAATTAATTGTATTTGAAGGGGTGGAGGGTTCTGGCAAAACTACCCAAATAAAGCTTTGCTCTTCTTGGCTACAAAGTCTTGATATATCTGTTGTCGTGACTCGGGAACCGGGTGGAACAGACTTAGGCTTAGAGTTGCGGCGATTGTTATTAGAAGCAGGGAATTCAATTGCTGACAAAACAGAATTACTCTTATACGCGGCTGACAGATCGCAACACGTACACCATAATCTGATGCCGAATCTGGCAAAAGGAGCGATTATTTTATGCGATCGCTACACTGACTCCACTATTGCCTACCAAGGTTGGGGACGGCAAATGAACATTGATTCAATCGAACAACTTAACCTTTTGGCTACTGATGGACTTCAAAGCGATTTAACAATATTGCTGGATATCGATCCGGAAATTTCTTTACAGCGGATACTCCAAAAGCGTAAATTAGATCGAATTGAACAAGCAGATTTAGCTTTTCATCATCGTATCCGTCAAGGTTATTTATCTTTAGCAAAAAAGTCACCTGAAAAGATTGTTGTCGTCAATGGAAATCAGAATATTGAGCAAGTTGAATTAGAAATTCAACAATTATTGATAAGTCTTTTGAAGATATCGCCAACAAAGATAAAGTCTTAGAGACGTTGTGCCTCAAGTTGCTATCCGAAGCGCACATGTGGTGTGTGGTAGTTGGTAATTGGCAATTATTTTTCTTCCCATTACCCATTACCGCCCCTTAGGACTATTTCTCTGCCTTGACGTGCAGTGACTACCCCAGGACAACGATTACCGTTTTTTTTAAGCGTTCGGCTTGCCAGAAGCGACGGGACACCATAAAGATTAAATGTTACAATTGGTATAGTTGGTTCTCCATATGGAAATTTAGTTATGATACATTGGTCTGTTACTGTCTCAGAAGAGACAAATGAAGCTCTACACAGATTTTTGGCTGAACATACTGACAGCGATATATCTAATTTCATAGAAAAAGCAGTTCAGGAGAAGATTTTCAGATCCACGATTCAGGAAGTCCACGATCTCAACACGGCTTTTCACTCCGAAGAAATTGAGTCAGTCATTGATGAAGCGATAGGTGCGGTACGTGCAGCGCATCGTTCTTGATACCAACGTACTAGTCAGTTCACTGCTGAATAAGCAGTCTAAGCCATATTTACTTTATCGTGCGTGGGACGAAAGAAAGTATATCCTTGTCACCTCACCGGAACAGTTGGAGGAGCTTGAGCGTGTTCTTTCTTATCCAAAACTGAGGAAATATATTAATGAATCTCAAGCTAGGATAATGGTTACAGGGTTATGGAACCATGCTGAGGTTGTAAGTCAATTGCCTTATGTGGAATATTCTGACGATCTGACTGACAACCGAATTATTGCTACTGCTATAGCAGGGAAAGCCACCTATTTGGTTACAGGGGATAAGCGTGATTTGTTGCATCTGGTAACAGTAGAAGTCTTATACATTCCAATCGCTTAGGTTAATTTTTCGTTACATACTTGTAAATTTTTCCTTTCTATCTACTTAGCCTTATTTCCGCGCCCCGTGTACTAGTAGGTCTTAATCGTCGATAACCGGATATAGGCGTTTGAGTTTGGTGCGGGC
>JAQYWN010000820.1 GCA_029379265.1 Rhizonema sp. NSF051 | reverse complement strand
GTTAACAGCTGTCGAATTAAAGTTAATTAGTAGATTTATTAAAAGTAAAAAGTAAAACAGAGGAGTTCTAAATCATGGCTGAATCTGAAAAGAAGACGAGCGATCTTGGTAATATTACACCAGGAAGAGACTTGATGGAACGACTTTGGGATGCAAAAATTGTCATCGGTCTTGCACTGGGTGCTGTGTTAGTTCACGGTTATTATGGAACGAAGGATGCTGTTTTGTATCCTGGGATTATGAGTACAACGCAGATAACTCATAATCCCAAACAAGTTATTGGTAAAACTGTCACAGTTAGAAGTAAACCAATTAAAAAAATTGGTTTAAGTTCTTTTACCGTAAGTGATAAGCAGTTATTGGGCGGTGAACCTGTTGTGGTTGTGAATGCTTCGGGTGAACCTTTTGAATTACCTACGAATAAGAAGACAGAAGTTCAAGTGACAGGTCAGGTTCGTAGATTAGTAATTCCACAAATTGAGCAAGAGTACAACTTAAGCTTACAAGAGAAATCTTATAAAAATTACAGGAACAAACCTGCCATTATTGCTAAGTCGATTGAGATCGCACCTCCTGAAAAGTAGTGAGTTAGGGTTCAGCTATTATCGGGCGAGTAGTTGCCTGTGCAAGTTTAGGAGTGCTGAGGAGCCAGCGCCGTGCGGAGAGAAGTCGTAAGTCCTGTTTCCCTCCGGACGAACTACTTTCGGTTCCCCAACGCTCTTAGAAGTGCACTGGCTCTCCGTCTTCTCAGTCTTCGGAGACGCTGCTTTGAACAGCACTGGCTCCCGTTGAGGTGACTGGCGTTGCTGAGTAACCCTATAGATAAATAAGCGTGGATTGAAGTAAAGCTCGCTCTTGGGTTGCTTCCCCCGGCAGATTTTACGTAAAGACGCATTATTTCGTGTGGCACTCTCCAGGTAAATAAATGTTTTTTTCTTCCATACCTGTATGTTGGGACTTCAAACATGAGTGTGCGCTCGTGCAGTTAATTTTACTTCTTACAAGCGCACGATCTCACTGTTTTGGTGACGAAGACCAAATAGGCAGTTGATTAACTTTCTGTAGAGTTAATTCTACATAACTAGTTTTGTTAGTGCCTACAGATACAGTTCCAAAGTAGCCCTCATTTCCGTCATGAGTGTGAGGACCACTGTTAACGACAGTATAACGCCCTTGTAGACCCGCTTGGTTAAAAGGGGAAGCAACCGTCCACGGCCAGCGCGAAGCAAATAAGATGGCTGTAATGTCCTCAACCCAATCGCGATCGCCACGAAGGTGGTAGACATGATGAACCACATCGAAACCACTTTCACCATCAAAGCTTCCGCCAACAGAAACGACAATTAACTGAGCATTCAGCCATCGATTTAAGTAGTCAGCAGCACCAAGGGCAACTTGTGCTCCTCCACTACTACCAATTAGAATCACTTTCACTCTTTGCTGCTGGGATTTTGGCAGAGGATGTGCAGCATTCATCCGCTCAACGATCGCTTTCGCAGTTCCTTGATTATATATAGGACCGTAGCGATTGTCAGCAGAAATTGCAAATCGCCAGAGATTGCGAATTTTAATTAGAACATTTGCATTCTTCAACCAGCCATCTGCTTCCTCTACAGCACGCCACAAAGGAGCTAGCAGCCGATTGCCTCCCAAACCAAGGTTAGCGGCTGAATACGGAAAGACATCTTGAACGATCGCACAATTAGGATGAACTTGCTCCAAGCGATCCAAAAAAAATTTCTCACCTTTGGTTAATTGGTCGCCAGAAAAATCTCCCACACCTGGTAGGAATACAATATAGCAGTTAATTTTAGCAAGGCTCGTAACCTCACCAGAGCGATCGCCTAATGGTAAATTAATTGTCTGTTGGTTTAACCCCAAAATTTCCGTACCTTGATGCAGCCACCAGACTAACGTTCCCACAGGCGCAACAGTTCCCCAGATCAGAAGTATCACTCCTGCCAAAATGAGCAGTCTTAAGGTTTCACTTTGCAGCCATTGAAATATTCGCTCGATAAACTTAAGCATCTTCAAACAGAGTAAAGTTGAAGAAGGACTGGTGGTGGTTCAAATATAACCCGATTTGGTTAAGTTTCTCATGGATCAGAACCTGCGAGAGGAAATGAGCGAAAATGACAAGTTAAAGCAGGGTTTATTTAAAACACTGAGTAACGCCTTGGTTTTGGATGCCAGTCTTTATGAAAATGCTCGCAATACGCCAAAAACTCATCGGTTAGCCTTGACTATTGTGATTTTGGCAGCACTTTCTCATGCTTTGGGGAGCGCTGTTATTTTGTTAATCAATCTTGCTACTATACCAGAACTCCTAGTAACGCTTGTGATTGATGCCCTCTGGTTAATAGCGGGGTATTACTTTTGGACGTTCACGATTTGGAAGGTTGGGCAATGGCTGAAGCCAATCGATCCCACCTACAGTGACTTACTCAGTCCAATTGGCTTTGCTTATGCACCACAAGTGCTGAATTTCTTAACTCTGATTCCTTTATTAGGGCGATCCATTGAGTTGATATTAGCAGCATGGAGTCTGTTGGCAGTAATTGTGGCAGTCCGCCAAGGGTTAGATATTACCACTCGTAAGGCAGCATTCATCTGTTTGATTGGTTGGCCTCTGATTCAGATTGTGATCGGCTTGGTACAAGTTTTGGAACAACAATTGTTTATCAAAGGTGTAGGATCTGTGTATTAGAAAACACTGGTAGTTTTTGGCTCGATATCCTATACTCGCCGTCAGTGTATGCACTTCACCAATACTGCTCAAGGATGCAGTAAAGTCTTGAGCTACCACCAACAAAAGCCAGGATTTAATTCTCAGACCTCTATATTAGAACATTGCTAAGTTTGCTAAAATTCTGTAATAATCGCATAATTCAAACAATTATGAGTTACGGAGATTTTAGTTTCACTGAAGTTATAAATAGTTTTAACTTAATCACTGAAGAAAGTGAAGGTATTTTTAGTGATAGCAAACCTAAAGAGCTTAGCTCCTTATATCAACAAACATTAGCTGATTATTTAAAATTTGTAAGTTTATCAAGTAGCGAAAAGCTTCGGTCAGAAGCATTGGTTTTTCCCTTACTTGCTGAACTAGTAAAATCTGCACCAACTCAATTGAATATTTTCTCAGGGTGTGATTTTACAGTTGACCCAAATCGTGGATTAAATGGACGTTGTGACTTTCTCATCACCAAATCACCAGAAATTTTAGCTATTAGGTCGCCAGTAATTGTAGTGGTAGAAGCTAAAAAAAGTGACCTTGGCGAAGGATTGGGTCAATGTTTAGCAACAATGGTAGCAGCACAGATATTTAACGGTGACCCAATGCGCCCGGTACTAGGGACAATAACAACAGGTACTATTTGGATATTTTTATTATTAGAAAACAATATAGTAAAAATAGACTTAACAGAATACTCAATTAAGCAAGCAGATCTGATCTTAGGAATACTCAGTTCAGTGGTTGTTTAACCTTGAAATGTTTCTTAAGGTAATAAAAGTAATAGTATGTGTATAATAAGTACTAAATGATACTTATTAACCAAAACTGCTTAGCACTAAGACGGAGTTTATTGTATGAAATAACGGGGGTAAAACACCATTTTTTCTCATTTATCATACTTTTTTGAAGCAAGTTTTTCTATACATAAAGTGTTGAAACCCTGACTATACAACCGTGTACTCAGAACGTATTAAAACTTGATGCTTTGTAATACAT
>JAQYWN010000819.1 GCA_029379265.1 Rhizonema sp. NSF051 | reverse complement strand
ATAGAATTATATATACAGCAAGTCGTAATCCTTCTGTTATTAAAATGATGAACGAACTTGAATTCATTATGTTTGAAACCTTATTTACATTACCTGAAGCCTATAAAAAATATGAACTACATTTTATAATTCGCACTCTCAAATGGGCAAGAAGTTCTTATAGAGTCAAGGAAATTATCAGAAAAATACTAACATATGGTTATTCAAAAAAATTTGTATACGGCATTAAAGATTATAGACAATAAGGTTACACTCTTAAGGAATTAGACAAGGAGACACTTTTTTGCGCTCATTACGACAACGCTTTCCAAAAAAAATATCAAATAACTCTTTTGATACAGATGACAGAGGTTATAATTTAGGAACAATGGTATTAATGATATTGGCTCGTTTTAATTCCGCTTTCAAATTACGTGCTGCTTTTTTTTCTTTTACTATACTATCTCTTATATTGCTTTCGGGATGTGGACAACGTGATACAACCTCTCTAACATGGCGTCCTGCTGCTCCCATAGGCATTAGTTTGAAACGAGAAGTAAAAGGCTTGTGGAAGTTTTCCGTAAGCGCACCTTTGCCAATCGATAATCTTGGAGTTTTCTCTATAGATCATGAATTCGATTTTCGAGACGATTATACTTATATCATTATCAGAAACCGAAAAAATGGCACAGAGCAGGTATTTAAACTGGGCATTGATAAAGGGAAAGTCAAGCTTCACTTAACTGGAACTCATGATTTGACTCTCCAACCAGAAAAAGATAACAAAATTATTGTTGATGATGACGCGCTTTCCGGTAGCATGACTATCCTGATTTACCCAAATGGACAAAAGCTCGCCGATGTTCCTTTTGAGGATGGTCCTGAGTTTGTTTTTTTGACGGACAACCGATTACACATTGAGTACCCTTCTCTGTCTCATAGCATACGAGATGAGCGGCTCAACTTGGATATTTCATCTCTGTTTCGTCAGGACGATTCTATTTCTTTGAATTCTGTTGAGAAGGTGACGTTTAAGAGAGATCTATACGTCTGTCAACTAATTTTCAACTGGAAGCCTGAAATCAAAGCCAACCAGCAGCCACTCGTAATTGAACTACCAAAGAAAGGCAAGTCTACAATAAAAAACATACAAGAATTGCAAAAGACGCTTGCAATTCTTGCCCCAAAGGTTCAATTCACTAGTGACTACTCTAATCCAAACATGGTTTCGTTTAGAATTTCTGTTACATTTTGCGTAATGTTCGGTTTGTTGCTGCTTTTTTTTATATTCAGGTACGCAAAAAAAAATATACTCAAAACCATAGTACTGCTACTGTGTTTGATTGTGTGGGTAATTTTCAGCTTGATTTTCTTATTCACTCAGGCAGTTTCCGATTTGGGTTATGGGGAATTTGAAGTGGAAATGCACAAGAGCGGAGCATTCTTAATACCGAGCGATGATCTGCCTGGTTAAGAAGATATTCTTAATTTAGTAAAATTCGTTGCCAGGGTGTCAATACTTTTCGGTTAAGAGTTAAGCAGTATTAGGGTGATCGCCCTTATACCTGTAAAATGGGACACTTTGTAAATAAATATTGCTGAAAAGGACTTATTGATTTACTAACTTCACCAAAAATGATAGCGAGCGAATCAAAATTTTCCCCGAGAAAAACAAGATTTCACCCCAATAATCCCTTAGACTTGCCCATTAATGCCCTTTTTTGAGGATGTTTTCACAAGAGAGGATACGCTCAATCCGGTATTGAAACAACGTAAAATCAAGGGTTTTCAACCATCTGGGTTACAAAACTTTACAACGTGTCCCAAATTGCAGGTATAAGGGCGCTCACCCTTATCCGACTCAACCCAATCGGTAGGGAGATTTCATCTTAACCCTTGTTCTGCAAAGCGTCTAGATGTAATTTGCGAGGGTTTCAACGAAGAGGATGGGGGTTTTATCCGTTGGCGTACTCCATCGCATGTTGTTAATCCCTTGAAACCGCGAAAACCTGACGTAACCCTCACCCACATGCCCCAACATCGACAACGATGACACCGCACCCTTCACCTGTTCCGGTTTCACTTTACAAGGTGAGTGGCGATGAATGCTACTCATCCATCTGGGTACCCAGGTTTTTGAGTTGCGACAACGCGGATACTACCCCAACTTCATCAGCGAGTCGTATAAATGCACCTACCAATTCTTCTAACAAATCACTTCGATCTATCTCTAACCCCTCATCCGCCAAGTCCATCAAAGCTCGGTTAATCTGCCTACTTAGTTTCAAGGGAATGCGAAAGGTGGTTTGGGTGTAGTCCGGATTCGAGCGCTTGGCTAATTTCGACTTTGGCTGTCCGGATGGTTGAGTAGACGACTGTGAAGATTGCTGACTGTTTGGGTACCCAGCTTGCTGAGTCCTCTTGGCTGGGTTTTCCGGATCTGGTTGAGCCGTTGGCTGTGCAGGTTGCTGGATTTCTGGGTACTCAGCTTTGTGGGTGCCTTCTTCTGCTGCTCCGGCTCTGTATTTAGATGGCTGAATTTCTGGGTACCCGGATTTGTGGGTGCTTTCTTCTTTTGCAAGGGGAGAAGATTGTTTAGATTGCTGGCTTTCTGGGTACCCAGCTTGAGGAGGGCTTTCTTCTTTTGCAACACCGGCTCTGTGTTCAGATTGCTGGCTTTCTGGGTACCCGGATTTGTGGGTGCTTTCATGTGCTGCCCCCAGGACTTCGCTAAATCGGCTCACCCTTGGATTGCCTGAACCACTTCGTTTTTTATTTCTGTCCAATCCCGCCATGCCACTTTACCTCCTCGAACTTTGTAAATAGGAACTCCCGACGTTACTGCATCCTTATAAGCTTTGTAAAACCGAATCCCTCGACTGAAGACAGGATACCCCTGAGAATGAAGCGCTTCCATCGCTTCAATCCCATCTTTTTGTGGCGGTGGTGGAACCATTGTCAGCAGCACTCTCCAATTGGTATCTGGTGGTAGGGATTTCGCCATGAGTGCCATTGCGTCCATAGCCAACAAGTCTGGTGGAGTGGGAACAACCAGTAAATCGCAACCTCTCGCCAGTTCCTCAACTTCCACATCGTTGGGACGAGCTGGGGTATCGAAAATTATGTACTCGAACGATTGCTTACGCATCAGTTTTGCTGCTTCCTTCTCCCCACAGATTTGAAATGGCAGTCCCCCAGGTCTTGCCCAAGTCGTTGCTGAGCGATTTGGATCAGCGTCAATCACTAAGGTTGTACCGTCAAGACAGAACAGTGAGGCAAGGCAGATAGCCGAAGTGGTCTTGGCAACCCCGCCTTTGAAAGAGCTTAGAGAGATGATCGGCATAATCTTCCCTCATCATTAAGTTAAGAGCATCATAGCGCACTTTTGAATTTGTATATGTGTAAATATCTGGGTACCCAAACAATCGCGGCAATTGCCCCTTAAATTGCAATTTAAGGGGCAAGATTTTCTCAGGCAATACGATACATCAAAATCATTTTGTCCCAGGATTTGCCCCTATAATTGTCTACAGTACTGTGACGAATGGCACTAAGAAAAGCCGAAACACTTGTGGTTTAAGCAGTTTGCAATTGCTTGCGTAATTCATGCCGAGGTTTCATCATCAAGGGGTAAGCTTTTGGACGACGTTTACGGACTCGTGCTTCACTTCTACCGGGGCGATCGCTCACAGCCTTATGAGCTGCCTTCTGCCTTGCCGCCAAGGGCGGCGTGACAGCTTCTGTAGTATACCCC